>NZ_NOIW01000021.1:0-76383 GCF_002708645.1 Sphingobium sp. IP1 | reverse complement strand
GGCACCGGCTTTGGCTGCCGCATCCATGTCCCCGCACTGCGCGCTGCCGGGTTCAAGGTGGCGGGACTGGTCGGCACGGATCCCGACCGCACCCGACGGCGCGCCGATGCTGTCAACATCGCTGACATCTTCACGGATCTGGACGAAGCGATCGAGCGCACCGGCGCGGTCGCGGTGACGATCGCCACGCCGCCCGCCACCCATGCCGCCCTCGCCCTGACCGCGATCGAGCGCGGCTGTCACATCCTCTGCGAAAAGCCGATGGCCGCCGACCTGGCCGAGGCTCGCGCGATGCTGGCGGCGGCGGAGCAGGCCGGCATCACGCACCTGATCGGCAACGAGTTTCGCTGGGCACCCGATCGCGCGATGATCGGCCGCGCCATCGCCAACGGGCTGATCGGCGATCCGCGCTATGTCACCCTGTCCAGCGTCCTGCCGATCGTCGCCGATCCCGCCGCGCGCATGCCCGCCTGGTGGTTCGATCCCGGCGCAGGCGGCGGCTGGCTCGGCGCCCATGGCTCGCATCTGGTCGACCAGTTGCGCGTCTGGCTGGGCGAGGTCGACAGCCTCAGCGCCACCCTGCCCACCGTATCGGATCGCCTGGCCGACGCGGCGGAGGACAGCTATATCCTCCGCTTCCGCATGAAGAATGGCGCGCAGGGCGTGCTCCAGCACAGTGCCGGGGTCTGGGGGCCGTCCGAGAATGTGAGCCGCGTCGCCGGCACCCATGGCACGCTCTGGGTCGACAAGGGCGTGGTCAGGATCGCCGACCGCGATGGCGTGCGCGACCTGCCGGTCGATGCCGACCTCCACCTGCCGCCGGTCGAGAGCGACGATCCGCGCAAGGCGGCGATGCTGTTCGAACTCGCCCCCTTCATCCGCCTGTGCGAAGCGCTGCGCGCCGGCGTCGAAGGGCGCCCCATGCCCGATGGCGTCCCGGTTCCGACCTTCCATGATGGCGTCGCGGCCATGGCGCTACTCGACGCGATCCGCCAGTCCGCCGCGCAGGACGGCGCGCTCGTTACAATGTCCTGAAAAGAGAGAAGGCCCGTCGACGGGGGGATGTCGACGGGCCCGATCTGCGAGACCGCCCGAGCGGGGGGAAGTGCGGCGGCCTCATGCAACAGAACGGGCCAGTGCCACGATGGTTCCCGCCTTATTGCTGATGCGGCAGCAATTCGATGAACAGCCCCTCGGCGTCGGCGCACACTATGTCGCCATCCCGCAATTCGCCCCGCACGAAACGCTTGCGCCCCTCGACCTTGGTGACCCAGGCGCTGACCTGCAATTCCTTGTCGATCGGCGTGATCGCGCGATAATTGACGTGCAGATAGGCGGTGCGCGCCATGCGCTGCGCGCTCATATTCGCCGGCAGGCCCAATATCTCGTCGAACAGCAAAGCCACCGCGCCGCCATGGGCGGCATAATTGGCACCCAGATGGAAGGCGCCAAAGGTGACGCGGGCATGGAGCGAATCGTCGCCCATCTGATCGGGGATGAAGGCCGGCGCAAATACCTGGCCATGGCCCGGCGCATCGCGCACCCGGCCGAACATGCGATGCGCCTCGTCCGCCACCATCGGCGTCAGCCGCTGCGTCCAGGCGGCCAGGTCCGCGTCCAGCGCCTGCGCCGTAGCGTCGTCCAGCTTGGCCGCCGCGACATGATCCAGGAAATCGCGCAACCGGTCGATCATCGCGCCATAGGGCGTATCGCCCGTCAGCCAGCGTCCGCCCAGCAGATCCCGTTCCTCGTCCGCTCCCGGTCCTGCCGCCGATCCTGCTTCCGTCATCTGTCGTCCTGCTCCCTTTGCCCCTGCTTAGCCATGCTTTGGCGGGCGAAGGAAGCCCCCGATCGACGGGCAGGATGACGGCTGGATCGCCGCGCATCAATCGGGCTCGGCCACGCCTTCCGGGATAACGCTACGGCGTTGCGGCATCACGCTGCGCCCCGGCACCATCAGGGGACCGTCGGGCAACTCGAAAAGAAAATCGCCCTCCGCGCCATTGATGCACAGGCTGAGGCCCGACGCCCGGAAATGCAGCACCAGCCGCCGCCGCGCGGGGTCTTCCCATTGGGCGACGCTCAGCGGCTGACCGCCCTCGTCCAGCCAGACGACATCGCCCTCGCCCAGCAGCGCCACGTCGGTCAGTTCGGCACAACGCCGCCGCCATTGCCCCAGCGCAAAGGCATGGGCCTCGATCTCCCGGTCGCGCGCGTCCCACTCGATCCAACTGATGCCATTATCCTGCGCATAGGCATTGTTATTGCCCATCTGGCTGCGCCCGAACTCGTCGCCCGCTGTCAGCATGATCGTGCCGCGCGAGCAGAAGAGGGTCGAAAGCAGCGCCTTGATGTCGCGCAGCCGCGCCGCAACCACCGCCGGATCGTCGCTCACCCCCTCCACGCCATTGTTCCAGCTGAAATTCTCGCCATGGCCATCGCGATTGTCCTCGCCATTGGCGAGGTTATGCTTGTCCGCATAGGCGGTGCAGTCGGCCAAAGTGAAGCCGTCATGGGCCGCGAGGAAATTGACGCTGCGGGTGATGCCCTCGAACAGGTCCGACGATCCCGCCAGCCGCGTGGCGAAGGCACCGATGGTGCCAGCGTCGCCCCGCCAGAAACGCCGCATGTCGTCGCGATAGCGGTCATTCCATTCCAGCCAGGGCGGCCCGAACCGGCCCAGTTGATAGCCGCCCGGCCCGATATCCCATGGCTCGGCGATCAGGATGCGGTCGCCCAGCACCGGATCGGCGCGCATCTCCGCCAGCAGCGGCGCATCGCGGTCGAACCCATCCGCGAGCCGCCCCAGTGCCGGCGCCAGATCGAAACGGAAGCCGTCGACCCCCGCCTGCACCACGAAACGGCGCAGCGATTCCAGGATCAGCCGGCGCACCATCACCTGGTTGCAATCCACGCTGTTGCCGGTGCCGGTATCGTTGATCAGCCGCCCGTCCGCCTCATGCCGGAAATAGGCACGGGCATTGAGGCCGCGCAGCGACAAGGTCGGCCCCAACCTGTCGCTTTCGCCGTCATGATTATAGACCATGTCGAGGATCACGCCGATCCCCGCATCGTGCAGCGCTGCCACCGTATCGCGCAATTCGGCAAGCCCGCCGGGCGCCAGTCGCGGATCGAGCGCGAAATAGCTGACCGGATTATAGCCCCAGGCATTGCGCAGGCCGAGCGGCGGCAAATGCCGCTCATCGATCCACGCGTTGATCGGCATCAGCTCGACCGCGCCGACGCCCAGCTTCTGGAGATGATCGATCACCACCGGATGGGCGAGCGCGGCGATCGTGCCGCGCTGCGCCTCGGGCACGTCAGGATGCAGCAGCGAGAAACTGCGCACCTGCAATTCGTAGATCAGCCCGCCCGGCTGGAACTGCGGCGGCGCCGAAGCGACGGCCGGCAGCGGCGCGGCGACCACCCCTTTGGGCATCAGCGGCGCGGTATCTTCCCCCTGCCCGCGCGGCGAGGCCAGCATCGGGTCATGGACAAAGGCCCGATCGATCGCCGGCGCATAAGGATCGAGCAGCAATTTGTCGGGATCGAACCACAGGCCGCGATCGGGATCATAAGGACCATCGGCGCGCAGGCCATAGCGGGCACCAACGTCGACGCCCGGCGCATGGACCTGCCAGACGCCCTCCTCCCCCCGCGCCATCGGCAGGCGAGTTTCCCGGTCGTCCTGATCAAACAGGCAGAGCCAGAACTGCGGCGCCTCCGGCGCCCAGACGGCAAAGCGGGTTCCGCCGGCATCGATCACCGGCCCGAACCCGCCCGCGCTCATGCGGCTTCGCGCCCCAGCAGGCTGCGATAGAGGGCCGCATAGCGCGCCGCGCTGTGGGTCCAGCTGAAATCGGCGCGCATCCCCGCGCGCTGCATCGCCTGCCAGGCTTCCGGCTCGCCATGCAGGCGCACCGTCCGCGCGATCGCACCATGCAGCGCCAGCGGATCGTCGCCGGCGAACAGGATGCCGGTCGCCACGCCCGCACTCACCGCCGCCTCATTGGCGTCGATCACCGTATCGGCCAGACCGCCAACCCGCGCCACCACCGGCACGCAGCCATAGCGCAGGCCATAAAGCTGGGTCAGGCCGCACGGCTCGAACCGCGACGGGATCAGGATCGCGTCGCCACCCGCCTGCAACAGATGCGACAGCGGCTCGTCATAGCCGATCTGCACGCCCACCCGGCCGCGATGCCGGTCCGCCGCCGCCAGGAAGCCGCCCTCCAGCGCATGATCGCCCGATCCCAGCACCGCCAGTTTCGCGCCCAGCCCGACCAGATGGTCGATCGCCCCCATCATCAGGTCCATGCCCTTCTGCCAGGTCAGGCGGCTGATGATGACGAAGATCGGCGCATCGTCACGCTGCAGGCCGAAGCGCTTTTCCAGCGCCCGCCGGTTGGCGCTGCGCCCACTCAGGGCGCGCGCACTATAGCGCCGCGCGATCAGTTCATCCTCGGCCGGGTTCCAGATGTCGGTATCGACGCCGTTCAATATGCCGTGCAGCTTGTCACTGCGTCCGTTGATCAGCCCGTCCAGCCCCATACCATGGACCGGCGAGCGGATTTCCTCGGCATAGGTCGGGCTGACCGTGGTGATCGCATCGGCCGACACCAGCCCCGCCTTCAGGAATCCGGTGCCGCCATAATATTCGACGCCATCCATGCCCCAGGCTTCGGCCGGCAGGCCCAGCTGAGCAAATATCTCCGGCCCGAACCGCCCCTGAAAGGCCAGGTTATGGATGGTGACGACGCGCGGCACGGCATGGGCCGGGCCAAAGCGCATATAGGCCGCCGTCATCGCCGCCTGCCAGTCATGGACATGGACGATATCGGGCACCCATCCCTTCACGCCCTCCGCCGCAATGTCCGCCCCGACCCGCGCCAGCGCGGCAAAGCGCCGCCAATTGTCGCCCCAGTCATTGCCGCCATGGTCGCCATAGGGGCCACCTTCGCGCGCGAAGAAATCGGGCGCATCCAGCACCAGCAGGTCGAGGTCGCCGACCTTCCCCGCCAGCACTGTCGCCGGGGCACCGAACAGCTTGTCATAGCGGCGCACCGCCTTGGCCTTGCCCAGCTTTGACAGCACCGACGGATAGCCCGGCACCAGCGTCCGGGTCTCGACATCATGGCCGGCCAGCGCGCCGGGCAGCGCGCCGACGACATCGGCCAGCCCCCCGGTCTTGATCAGCGGATAGATTTCGGACGCAACCGACAGAAGCTTCATCTTCATCCTTCGTTTCAGGCCACCAGCCGATCGATCATCGGCTGCGTCACCAGGCATATGCCGCTGTCGGTGCGGCGAAAATGCTGCGCGTCAAAGGCCGGGTCTTCGCCGATGATCAGGCCCGGCGGGATGCTGATCCCCGAATCCACCACGCATTTGTGCAGCCGCGCGCCGCGCCCGATCACGCAATTGGGCATGATGACGCTCTCTGTGATGGACGAGAAGCTGTGGGTGCGCACCTCGGAAAAGAGCAGGCTGCGATGCAGCGAGGAGCCCGACACGATGCAGCCGCCCGCCACCAGCGAACTGGTCGCCGATCCGCGCCGGCCATCCTCGTTATGGACGAACTTGGCCGGCGGCGTGACCTCCGAATAGGTCCAGAGCGGCCAGCTGCGGTCGTAAAGGTCGAGGCTCGGCACAACGTCGGTCAGGTCGATATTGGCCTGCCAATAGGCGTCAATCGTGCCGACATCGCGCCAATAGGGCACCAGCTCGCTTTCCGCCCGCACACAGCTGCTGGAGAAGCGATGCGCCACCGCCTTCCCGTGCTTGACGATATAGGGGATGATGTCACCGCCGAAATCGCGTTTGCTGTCCTTGTCGTCGGCGTCGCGCAACAATTGCTCGATCAGGAAGCGGGTGCGGAAGACATAAATGCCCATCGAAGCCAGCGCCATGTCGGGCTGGCCGGGAATGGCGGGCGGATCCTTGGGCTTTTCGACAAAGGCGGTGATCACGTCCGCCTCGTCGACATGCATCACGCCAAAGCCGACAGCCTCCAGACGCGGCACCTCCAGACAGCCGACGGTGACGTCTGCGCCACTGTCGACATGCTGTTGCAGCATCAGCTCATAGTCCATCTTGTAGACATGGTCGCCGGCCAGGATGACCATATATTCCGGCGCATAGCTTTCGATGATGTCGATATTCTGGAACACCGCGTCGGCCGTGCCCTCATACCATTGGCTTTCGGAGATACGCTGGCTGGCGGGCAATATATCGAAGCTCTCGTTGCGCTCGGGCCGCAGGAAGTTCCAGCCGCGCTGCAAATGACGGATCAGCGAGTGGGCCTTATACTGGGTCGCGACGCCGATGCGGCGGATACCGCTGTTGAGCGCATTGGACAGGGCAAAGTCGATGATCCGCGCCTTGCCGCCGAAATGCACCGCCGGCTTGGCCCGCCGGTCGGTCAGCTCGGCAAGGCGACTGCCGCGTCCGCCGGCAAGCACATAGGCCATGGCGTCGCGCGCGATCGGCTGATTGCGTTGTTGCATTAGGGCTCCTCTCTCATGCCCGCGACCGCCTGCACGCGTTCCTCGGTATCAATAGTCCAGTTCCAGCATCAAGGTTCCGAAGGGCGGGATGGTAATGTTCGCCCATCCGCTCTCATCGGCCTCGACCACGCCCATATTACCGGCACCGCTGCCGCCATATTCGCAAGCATCGCTATTGAGTATCTCGCGCCAGCGACCGCCCACGGGCAGCCGCATACGATAGCCATGGCGCAGCACCGGCGTGAAATGGCTGATGACGACGATCGGCTTGTGGCCGGGCGCCCGCCGTTGCCAGGCAAAGACGCTGTCCGCCGCGCCATCGACCAGCACCCATTCAAACCCTTCCGCCTCGCAATCGCGCGCATGCAACGCCGGGCGCGAACGATAGAGATGGTTGAGATCGCCGACCAGCAACTGCACCCCATGATGGGGCGCATGGTCGACCAGGTTCCAGTCGAGCGCCCGCTGCTCGCTCCACTCGGCGCGCTGGGCGAACTCCTGTCCCATGAACAGCAGCTTCTTGCCGGGATAGCCCCACATGAAGGCATAATAAGCCCGCAGCGTCGCGAATTTCTGCCAGTCGTCGCCCGCCATCTTGTGCAGCAGCGACGATTTGCCATGCACCACCTCGTCATGGCTCAGCGCCAGCACGAAATTCTCGCTGAAGGCGTAGAGCAGGCCGAAGGTGATGTCGTCATGATGATGCTGCCGATGCACCGGCTCGCGCGCCAGATAGCGCAGCGTGTCGTGCATGAAGCCCATATTCCATTTGAAGCCGAAGCCGAGGCCACCCTGATGCACCGGCGCCGACACCTGCGGCCAGCTGGTCGATTCCTCGGCGATCGTCATCACGCCGGGAGAATCCGCATAGAGCGCCTTGTTCATCCCCTGGAGGAAGGCGACCGCCTCCACATTCTCGCGCCCGCCATGGTCGTTGGGTATCCATTCGCCGGGCTTGCGCGAATAATCGAGATAGAGCATCGACGCGACCGCATCGACCCGCAGCCCGTCGACATGATAGCGCTCGGCCCAGAACAGCGCATTGTTGGTCAGATATTCCGCCACTTCGCGCCGACCGAAATTATAGATCGCCGTGTTCCAGTCGGGCTGGAACCCCTTGCGCGGATCGGCATGTTCATAAAGCGCGGTGCCGTCGAACCGGGCCAGGCCATGCTCGTCGGTCGGAAAATGCGCCGGCACCCAATCGAGAAGGACGCCGATCCCCGCCCGGTGCGCACCATCGACGAAGCGGGCAAAGCCCGCCGGATCGCCAAAGCGCGCGGTCGGCGCATAAAGGCCCAGCGTCTGGTAGCCCCAGCTCGGATCATAGGGAAATTCGCTGATCGGCAGGAACTCGATATGGGTGAAGCCCATGCCCACGACATAGGGGATCAGCCGCTCCGCCAGCGCATCCCAGTGCAGGAAATCGCCATGCTCGTCGCGCTGCCATGACCCGGCATGCACTTCGTAGATGGAGATGGGCTGGCGTCGCGCATCGGCCTTCTGCCAATGGTCGCGGTGATCCGCATCGCCCCATATATGCTCCGGCGGACCGTTGACGATCGACGCGGTCGACGGGCGCAGTTCCGATCGGAAGGCGAAGGGATCGGCCTTGAGCGGCAACACCACGCCGTCCGGCCCGACAATCTCGAACTTGTAGGGCTGGCCGATACCCACTTCGGGCAGGAAGATTTCCCACACGCCCGCATCCTGCCGATGCCGCATCGCCGCGCGCCGCCCGTCCCAGCGGTTGAAGTCGCCGACCACCGACACGCGCCGGGCATTGGGCGCCCAGACCGCGAAATGGGTGCCGGCAATCCCTTCATGCTCCATCGGATGCGCGCCCAGCTTCTCGAACAGCCGCTTGTGCGATCCTTCGGCGAAATAATAATCGTCCATCGGCCCCAGCACCGGGCCAAAGCCATAGGGATCGATCGTCGCATAGCGGCCGCCATCGGCATATTGCGCTTCATAGCGCAGCGGCTGGCGCTTGCGGATCTTGACCTTGCCCTCGAACAGCCCAGCCGGGTGGATCAGCGCCAGTTCACCGACCGGCTTGCCATCCAGCGTCTGCGCACTGACGCTGACGGCGTCGGGCAGCAGCACGCAGGCGGTAAAGCCGGTCTTGCCGCTGTCAGGATCGGCCGGGTGCACGCCAAGCGTCGCGAAGGGATCGGCCTCCCGCCCTTCGACCAGCCGGTCGATCTGCTCCGGCGTCAGCACGCTCCTATCTCCCGTCTCCGCCGATAGCGGCCATTCTTATCACCCCATCTTCCAGATGTCGGCGGCATATTCGCGGATCGTCCGGTCGGACGAGAACCAGCCCATGCGCGCGACATTGTGGATCGCCTTCTTCGCCCACAATGCCTGATCCTGCCAGATGCCATCGACCCGGCGCTGGGCGGCGGCATAGCTGTCGAAATCGGCCGCCACCATGAACCAGTCATGGTCGTAGATACCCTGGATCAGATCCTTGTAGCGATTGGGGTCGTCGGGCGAGAAGACGCCGCTGGCAATGGCATTGAGCGCCTGCCCCAGCTCCCGGCTCTGTTCGATCACCGCGCGCGGATTATACCCCTCGGCCCGGCGCTGGTTCACCTCGGCCGCGGTCAGGCCGAAGATCACGATATTATCCTCGCCAACATGATCGCGCATCTCGACATTGGCGCCGTCCAGCGTGCCGATGGTCAGCGCGCCATTGACCGCGAACTTCATGTTGCCGGTGCCCGACGCCTCCATGCCCGCGGTCGAAATCTGTTCGCTCAGATCCGCCGCCGGGATCATCATCTCGGCCATGGAGACATTGTAATTGGGCACGAACTGCACCTTCAGCAGCCCCTGCACCGACGGATCATGATTGATCGCGCGGGCCACGTCGCCCGCCAGCTTTATGATCAGCTTGGCATTATGATAGCTGGGCGCCGCCTTGCCGCCGAACAGCTTGACCCGCGGCACCCAGTCCTTTTCGGGATGCGAACGGATCTGGTCATAGAGCGCCACCGCCTCGATGATGTTGAGCAGCTGCCGCTTATATTCGTGGATGCGCTTGATCTGGATGTCGAACAGCGCGTCGGCGTCGATCCGCGCATTGATCCGCTTGCGCAGCAGGTCGGCCAGCGCCACCTTGTTGAAGCGCTTCACTGCCAGGAACCGCTCCTGGAAGGCGGTGTCGTCGGCGAAATTGTCAAGCTCGCGCAGCGCCTCGGCATCGTCCATGAAGCGGTCGCCGATCGCCTCGCGGATCAGTTCGAACAGGCCGTGATTGCACTGCATCAGCCAGCGGCGGAAAGTGACGCCGTTGGTCTTGTTGTTGATCCGCGCCGGATAGAGCTTGTGCAGGTCGGCGAAGACCGTGACCTTCATCAGGTCGGTATGCAGCGCCGACACGCCATTGACGCTGTGCGATCCGGCAAAGGCGAGATTGCCCATCCGCACCCGCCGCTCGCCGCCCTCGTCGATCAGCGAGATGGTGCCGATGGCATGATCGTCGAACTGGCCGGACTTGCGCGCCTCGCCCAACAAGCGGCTGTTGATGGCATAGACGATCTGCATGTGCCGGGGCAGCAGCCGCTCGAACAGGGGCACCGGCCAGCTTTCCAGCGCCTCGGGCAGCAATGTGTGGTTGGTATAGCCGAAGGTGCGGCGGACAATGTCCCAGCCCTCGTCGAAATCCAGCCCATGCTCGTCAACCAGGATGCGCATCAGCTCCGCCACCGACACTGCCGGATGGGTATCGTTGAGCTGGATCGCCGCCTTGTCCGGCAGGGTGCGGACATCGCCGAAATATTGGATATGCCGCCGGACAATGTCCTGCAACGATGCGGAGGAGAAGAAATATTCCTGCCGCAGCCGCAATTCCTGCCCCGCCGGCGAACTGTCGGCAGGATAGAGGACGCGGGTCAATGCTTCGGCGCGGTTGCTTTCGGACAGCGCGCCCAGATGGTCGCCGGCATTGAACTTGTCGAGCAGGATCGGATCGATCGGCTGCGCCTCCCACAGGCGCAACGTATTGACCCGCTTGCCGCGCCAGCCGGCGATCGGCGTGTCATAGGGGGTGGCGATCACCCGTTCGGCGGGACGCCAGCTCATCTGATAGGGGCCGCAATTCTCGCACTCGGCCGGATCGACGCGCCCGCCGAACCCGACCTCGTAACTCGCCTCGCGCCGCTCGAACTCCCAGGGGTTGCCGTGCGCCAGCCAGTTTTCCGGCAATTCCACCTGCCAGCCGTCGCTGATCTCCTGCCGGAACATGCCGTTCACATAACGGATGCCATAGCCATAGGCGGGGATGTCGACCGTCGCCATGCTCTCCATGAAGCAGGCGGCGAGGCGCCCCAGGCCGCCATTGCCCAGCGCCGCATCCGGCTCCAGCGCGGCGATCAGGTCCAGGTCGACGCCCAGCGAGTCGAGCGCGGCCTGCAAATCGTCCAGCATCTCCATATTGGATGCGGCATCGCGCATCAGCCGGCCGATCAGGAATTCCAGGCTCAGATAATAGACCCGCCGCCCCTGCTCTTCATAGGTTTTGTGGGTGGACTCGATCCAGGCATCGATCACCCGGTCGCGGATCGAGAGGATGACGGCATGCAGCCAGTCATGCGGCTTGGCCGCCTTGGCATCCTTGCCGATGCGATAGGTCAATCGCTCGACAATCTCATGGGCCAGAATTTGCGGATCAACCTGCCGGGGTGCCGGCTTGGGAAGCTGCGTCTCGCCCTTGAGATTCATGGCCGGGATCTCCCTCTATGAGTCACCGGGATGATGGCACAGCGCGCTTCGCCATGCCAATCCATTTTTTGCAGCGCAGCATGGACTTTTCCCGCTTCTTTCTGCGGGCTTGGCCTGCCTCAGGCCCGGCCCCGCCGCTCGACGATGGCGCCCCCGATCCCGGCCCGCAATTCCGCCCGAACCGGATAGGTGCTGGATGGCAGATGCTGGGTCATGAACAGGCCAATCAGCCGCTCGACCGGATCGATGAAGAAATAGGTCGAGAATACCCCGCCCCAGTAAAATTGCTGGTTCGCCAGCGTCATCGCAAAGCCCAGGCCGAAACCGACCCCGGCATAATCGGCTTCACTGAACATCGCCTGCGACATGCTGGCGAGGTCGCCGCCGCCGGGCAGGTGATTGGTCCGCATCTGCGCCACCGTTTCGGGCTGCAACAGCCGCGCCCCATCCAGCTCGCCACCGCGCAGCAGCATCCGGGCAAAGCGATGATAATCGGCGGTCGAGGAAATCAGCCCGCCCCCGCCCGAACGGAAACGCAGCTTGCGCCGCCAACTGCTGGCCGCGCCACGGTCACGCAGCCGCAACCCGTCCTCGCCCAGGCCCCAGGCATCGGTCAGTCGGTCGGTCCGGTCCTCAGGCAAGGTGAAGAAACTGTCCTTCATGCCCAGCGGATCGAAGATTTTCTGACGAAAATGCGTCTCCAGATCCTGCCCCGACAGTCGCTCGACGATCACGCCCAGCACATCGGTCGAGACCCCATAATTCCAGCGCTCGCCCGGCGAAAATTCCAGCGGCAGGCTGGCCAGCGCGGCGATGAATTCATCCGACGACCGCTTCTGCTGGAACTCGTCCAGTCCCAGCTCGCGATAGCATGCGTCGATCGGCGTCTGCCGTTGCAACCCATAGGTCAGGCCCGATGTGTGACGCAGCAGGTCGATCATCTGCATCGGGCGCTTCATCCTTCCGCGCCCGTCCGCCCCGACGCGCAGGTCGGCAAATTCGGGCAGCACGTCGGTCACCGGATCGTCCAGCGCCACCTTGCCCTGCTCGACCAGCCGCATGAAGGCAACGCTGGTGACCGGCTTGGTCATGGACGCGATGCGGAACAGCGCATCGGCCTGCAACGGCTCGCCGGTCGCGCGCGCCTGCCCCCGGCTGACCGACAGCAACGGCACCTCGTCGCGCGACACCAGCATCTGCATATGCGGCAATTTGCCGCTCTGCACATAGGTCCGGTCCAGATGATCCACCAGCGCATCCAGCCGGTCGGGGTCCATCCCCGCTGCCCGCGCCGCTGCTGCATCCGTCACCTTCGCTGTCGCCATGTCCGCTCCTGCCATATCCGAAACGGGCTAGAGCAAGCCGCGCACTAGGTAAATGATTTCAGGCCATGACCGGTCGATCCACGCCTTGCCATTGCCAAGACCCCACCCCTGCCTCTATGGCAACCCGCCTGATCGCCAATACCGGACGCACCACAGGCATGGCCACGGGCCTTTCTGCTATCTTCTTCCAGAACCGCGCTGCTTTGCTGCGCTTCCTGCGCGCGCGCGGTGCGGGGGAGGATGCGGAAGATCTGTTGCAGGACATGTGGATGAAGCTGGAGGCCAAGGATCTGGGGCCGGTCGCCGATCCCCTGCCCTATCTCTATCGCATGGCCAACAACCTGATGCTCGATCGCTATCGCTCCGCCACCCGGCGCGAGCGGCGCGAGCAGGACTGGGCCGAGGGCGCCGGCGGCGTGATGGCCGACCCGAATGACGATCTGGCAGTCGACGAACGCATGATCCTCAATCAGCGGCTGGAACAGGCGCGCGGCATATTGGCCGACCTTGGCCCCCGCGTCGAACTGGTGTTCCGCCGGTTCCGCATAGAGGGGGTCGGCCAGCGGCTGATTGCGGAGGAATTGGGGGTCAGCCTGACCACGGTCGAGAAGGATCTGCAAAAGGCCTATCGGGCGATGCTTGCGCTCAAGCAAAGTCTGGATACGGAATGAGCGGATCGGCGGCGTCTGGCTCTTCAAGGGGCAAGAAATGAACAGGGCACAGGCCATGATGAACGAGGAGGCGCTCGGGTGGGTGATCCGCACGCGCGATCCCGAATTTGACGACTGGGACGCCTTCACCATCTGGCTGGAGGGCGATCCCGCCCGCGCGACCGCCTATGATGCGCTGATGGCGGCCGACGCGGATCTGGCGGACATGGTTCCGGCGGAACCCGTCGTCATGCCTGTTGCCGCCAATGATGCCGGCGAACGTCACCGCCGCCCGCTACGCTGGATCGGCGGCGGCGCGATCGCCGCCGCGCTGGTCGCCGCCGTCTCGGTCGGCCTGCTCAACCGCAGCGACATCTACAGCATCACCACCCGTCCCGGCGAAACCCGCAGCATCGCGCTGGACGACGGCACCCGGATCGAACTGAACGGCGGCACCACCCTGCGCCTCGACCGCAAGAATGCGCGCTTTGCTGCGCTCGACGCGGGCGAAGCCGCCTTCACCGTGCGCCATGACGCTGCCGATCCGTTCCGCGTAACCGTGGGTGACGCCGTGTTCGAGGATGCCGGCACCATCTTCAACATCGTCCATAGCGGCGACGCCACCCGCATCGGCGTGTCCGAAGGCAAGGGCATCTACAATCCGCAGGCCGAAGCCATCTCGCTGCCCGCCGGCCGCGCGCTCAGCGATAGCGCCGAAGGGCTGCGCGTGATGGACGTCGCGCCCCAGGCCGTCGCCAGCTGGCGCCAGGGCCAGCTTATCTATGCCAATGCGCCGGTCGGCGACGTGACCCAGGATATCGCCCGCTCGCTGGGCGTGACGCTGGCCGCGACGCCCGGCGCGCAGGCCATGCGCTTTACCGGCACGATCCGGCTGGAACGGGATCCGTCCCGCTTCTTCGCCGCTGCCGCGCCCCTGATGGGGCTGTCCGCCATCCGACAGGGGAATGGATGGCTGCTGAAGGAAGGGGATGGGTCGCAAAACTGACGTCCTTTTCGTCACCGCCTTCGCCATAGCGGCCGCATCGCCTGCGCGAGCGGCGGACAGACAGTCGATCGACCTCGCTCCGGGACGCCTGGGCGAGGCGGTGGTGGCGCTCGGCCGTCAAACCGGCGCCAGCATCGGCATGTCGGACCAGTCGCTGGCCGGCATCGCCACCCCTGCGATCCGGGGCCGGATGTCGACCGCGGGCGCCCTTTCCCAGTTGCTGCGCGGCAGCGGCGCCAAGGCCAAACAGATCGACGCCAGCACCTGGCGCATCGTGCGTGCCCGCAAGAGCACTCCGCCGCCATCGCCGACGCCAGCCGCAGCGGTGCAACTCGCGCCGGTCGTTCAGGAACCGCCGGCCGACATCATCGTCACTGCGTCCAAGCGCGACATTCCCCTGCCCCGCTATGCCGGCATGGTCGAAACCGTGACCGGTGGCCTGTTCGAGACCGCCGACGCGGCGCAGGGCACGGCCGCGCTGCTCTCGCGCGTCGCAAGCCTGAGCTCCACCCATGCCGGTGCAGGCCGCAACAAGCTGTTCATCCGCGCCATCGCCGATTCCGGCGTCGCCGGGCCGACCCAGGCGACGACCGGCCAATATCTGGGCGACATGCGCCTCAACTATGCCGCGCCCGATCCCGACCTGCGCCTCTATGACGTCGGCGGGGTCGAGGTGCTGGAAGGGCCACAGGGCACGCTCTATGGCGCCGGATCGCTCGGCGGCATCATCCGCATCATCCCCAACGCCCCCAATCTCGCGCAATTTGGCGGCCAGATCTCGACCGGCGTGTCGGCGACCCAGCATGGCGATCCGGGCGGTGACCTGTCGGCCATCCTCAACCTGCCGATCGTGGCCGAGAAGGTGGCGCTGCGCGTCGTCGGCTATGGCGTGCAGGAAGGCGGCTATATCGACGATGTCCTGCGCGACAAGAATGACGTCAACCGCACCCGCACCTATGGCGGCCGCGCCACGCTGCGGATCGCACCGGCCGACGACTGGACCATCGATCTCAGCACCGCCTACCAGCATATCGAGGGTGACGACGCCCAATATGCCAGCCGCGAGGTCGGCCGGCTGGAACGCGCCTCCAGCGTCGCCCAGCCCTATCATTCCGACTATATCCTGGCCAATGCGCGGATCGAGCATCAGTGGGACGATCTGCGCCTCGTCTCCTCGACCGGCTATGTCCGCAACGTCCTCGCCGAAAGCTATGACGCGACCCAGCCGGGCGGCGCGCCGGCCCTGTTCCGCCAGCGCAACAAGGTCGAACTTTTCTCGACCGAGAACCGGCTGGTGCGCGACCTCGACAATGGCCTGGGCTGGCTGCTGGGCGTTTCCTATCTGGAAAGCACCTCGACCATCCAGCGGTCGCTGACCGGCTATGGCCCGCTGAGCGCACCGGCGGTCGAGATTTTGCCGGGCGTCCCGGTCTATGGTCGCGGACGTCCTGCCACGGCCACCGGCGTGCGCAACCGGATCAAGGAAGCGACCCTGTTCGGCGAAGCCTCGTTCGAACCGCTCCAGGGGCTGGTCGCCACCGTCGGCGGACGCCTCACCAACAGCCGCCTCAGTGGCGAGGCGATCGATCCGGTGGCGATGCTCTCGGCCGTCGCTGATCTAGCCCGTGTCGAGGCGCAGGCCGATCGTTCCGAAACCATCTTCCTCCCCTCCTTCTCGCTACTCAGCGATGCGGTGAAGGGACTTACCCTCTATGCCCGGTTCGAACAGGGCTTCCGGCCCGGCGGCCTGGCGGTCGACGATCAGCGCGCGCGCAGCTTCCGCAATGATCGCATCTCGACCATGGAACTGGGCTTCCGCAAGGGCGTGCCGGGCCGAGACACGGTCGCGCTCAGCGGCAATGTCGCCTATACCGATTGGCGCGACATCCAGGCCGACGTCACCGACCGCATCGGCCTGCCGACCACCGCCAATATCGGCGATGGACGCATTTATACGGTGGAAGGCCGGATTGTGGTCCGCCCGATCCCGCCGCTGACGCTGGACGGCTCGATCATCTATAATGACAGCCGCCTGACCCAGCCGGCCCAGTTCGTGCGCGCCTTGTCCTATGAAGGGCGCTCGCTGACCCTGCCCAATGTCGCCAATCTGGGTGGCCGCGTCGCCGCCGACTATCGCGCGCCATTGGGCGACGACATGCGCCTGCACCTGTCGGCCTCGGCCCGCTATGTCGGCAAGTCGCGCCTGGGCGTCGGGCCGATATTGGGCCGCGAACAGGGCGATTATGTCGATACAGCCGTTTCGGCCGCCATCACCCGCGGCCCGGTCGAACTCTCGCTTTCGCTCACCAACCTGTTCGACAGCGACGGCAATCGTTTCTCGCTCGGCACGCCGTTCGACCTGAGCACCGACTATTATACGCCGCTGCGCCCACGCACCGTGCGCATCGGCCTGGATTTCGCCTTCTAAAATCACGCCGACCGGCATTTTTCCTGACGGAACCCGCCCGGCGGCGACGTCCCTCCCGCATGTACGTGCCCATCAAACGGCGCGGCATTCAGAGGAGATATCATGCGACATTTGCTGGCCTGCACGGCCATCGCCCCGGTTCTGGTTGCGATGACCGCAACCAATGCCGCGGCGGAAACCACGATCGGTTCATCCACCACCACCGCCGTCAAGACCTCCACCGTCGCCTCGGGCGCGGCCGATGCGATCACGGTCAGCTCGGCTGGCAGCATCACGCTGACCAGCGGCACCGCGATCACGATGGACAGCAACAACAATGTCAGCAGCGCCGGTTCGCTGACCATCAACGATGCCGACAATGCGACCGGCATCCTGGTCAAGGCCGGCACCACCGGCAACATCACCAACAGCGGCACGATCACGCTGACGGAAGATTATACCGGCACCGATAGCGACAGCGACGGTGATGTCGACGGGACGTTCGCCAAAGGGACGAACCGCAACGGCATCCTGGTTGAATCCGGTGCGGCCCACACCGGCAATATCGACACCACTGGCACGATCTCGATCGAAGGCAACAACAGCGCCGGCATCCGCGTCAACTCGACGCTGATCGGCAATCTGTCGACCTATGGCACCATCGCCGTCGTCGGCGACAACAGCTATGGCGTGGTTGCCAACGATATTGACGGCAACGCCACGATCCGCGGTTCGATCAGCACCAAGGGCGCGAACAGCACCGCCGTCGCCCTGCTCGGCGACGTCGACGGCGCGGTGAAGATCCAGGGCACGATCGTCAGCACCGGCTATCGCTCCACCACCCGCCCGAGCGACGTGACCAAGCTCGATGCCGACGACCTGCTGCAGGGCGGCCCCGCCCTCGTCATCGCCGGCAATGTCAGCGGCGGCATCGTGTTCGACGTCGCGCCGACCGCCAGCGATGATGACGACGAAGATGACACCGACATCGATGATGACGGCCTGCTCGACAGCACCGAAACCACTGCCACGGTCATCAACTATGGCTCGGCGGCTGCGGTGCAGATCGGTTCGGCCAGCGCCGACGCCAGCATCGGCGTGGTCCAGGGCGACAGTTCGGGCTATGGCGTGGTCGTGCGCGGCGCGATCGCGGGCTATGGCATCTATGACGGTGTCGATGCCAATGCGATGGTGATCGGCGGTCTGGGCGGCGATGTTGACATTGCCAAGGGCGTCCTGGTCGCCGGATCGATCACCGCCATCTCCTATGACAGCAACGCCACCGCGCTGCGCCTGGGTTCGGGCGCGACCAGCGACGCGATCGAGATTTCGGGCACCGTAGCCGCTTCGGGCGCCGCGCTCGCCAACACCAGCGCGCGCGGTCTGGTGATCGATGCCGGCGCACAGGTCAATTCGATCAAGGTCAGCGGCACGGTCGCGGCGGTTGCCGCCGATGACGAAAAGGGCCGCGCGATCGCGATCCTCGATTCCTCGGGCACCGTCTCCAGCCTTAGCAACACCGGCACCATCTCGGCGACCGGTGGCCTCACCAACACCGCCATCGACCTCAGCGCCAACAGCAGTGGCGTGACGCTGACCCAGGCGCTCGCCTCCTCGACTGCGACCGCGCCCAGCATCATCGGCGACGTGAAGCTCGGCTCGGGCGATGACGTCATGACGGTATCGGCCGGCCGGATCGTCGGCGATGTCAGCCTGGGCGCGGGCAATAACAGCCTGTCGCTCTCGGGCAGTTCGACCCTGACCGGCGATCTCAGCTATGCCGGCACCGGCGCCACCCTGACCCTGGCCGATACCGCCAGCGTCACCGGCGCGCTCGACTTTGGCGGCGCCAGCGGCACGATGACGCTGAACGGCACCTCCAGCTATACCGGCGCGATCAGCAACAGCGGCAACATGGCGCTGGTGCTGAACGGCGGCACGCTGGCGGCCAGCAACACCGGTTCGGTCGCGCTCGCCTCGCTCAGCGCGTCCTCGGGCTCGGCGCTGGGCGTCACCATCAACGGCGCCGATGGCACCAACACCGTCTATGACGTCGCCGGCGCCGCCAGCTTCGCCAGCGGTTCCAAGGTGAAGGTGGCGCTGACCCAGGTCGGCGGATCGGAAGGCGACTATGTCATCGTCCGCGCCGCGTCGCTGTCGGGCACCCCGGCGCTCGATAGCGCGACCCTGCTGCCCTATATGTTCAAGGGCAGCGTCAGCAGCGACACGACGACCGGTGACGTAACCCTGTCGATCGCCGCAAAGACGACGTCGGAACTGGGCCTGACCGGTTCGCTTTCAAGGGCCTATTCGGCGATCTTCAACGCGCTCGACAATGACAGCTCGATGGCGTCGGCCTATCTGGACGTGACCGACGGCCAGACGCTGAACGGTGCGCTGCGCCAGATGCTGCCCGAACATTCCGGCAGCACCTTCGAAGCCGTCACCGCCGGCTCGCGGGCGACCGCGCGCATCCTGTCCGATCCCAACGGCATCTACCGCACCAAGGACGGCAAGCTCGGCTTCTGGCTGCAACAGGTGGCGTTCGGCAGCTCCAAGAGCATCGGCGACACCGCCTCCTATGACATTAATGGCTGGGGCGCGGGCGGCGGCGTCGAATATCTGACCGATCTTGGCGCCTTCGGTGGCTCCTTCGCCTATATCCATGGCCGGGACACCAGCGACAGCTCCAACAGCTCGGCGGATTCCGATCAGTTCGAGCTGGCGGCCCACTGGCGCGGCAGCTGGGGGCCACTCCAGGCCTTCGCGCGCGTTTCGGCGGCGCATATCGACTTTGACGGCACCCGCAACTTCACCCTGGACGATGTCGTGCGCAAGGCGACCGGCGACTGGTCGGGTAAGCTCTATTCGGCCACGGCCGGGGCTTCCTATCAGCTCCAGTTCAACCGCTTCAGCCTGCGTCCGGGCGTGGGCATCGACTATTATCGCCTGAAGGAAGGCGGCTATAGCGAAAGCGGCGGCGGCGACGCGTTCAACCTGACGGTCGACGGCCGCACCAGCGACGAAATGACCGCCAACGGCACGATCGCCGCCGGCTATGATTTCGGCAGCCTCAATCGCGAGGATGGCTGGGCACGGTTCGAACTGGAAGGCGGCCGCCGCCAGCTGATCGGCGGGTCGCTCGGCGACACGGTCGCCCATTTCAAGGATGGAGATGATTTCGTCCTGGTCGCCGACAAGCGCACCAGCGGCTGGACCGGCCGGGCCCGCCTCTATGGCGGCACCGACACGTTCCGCGTCGGCGGCGAATTCGGTGCGGAAGAACAACAAAATCACGTCGCAATCTCATTCCGGGCGACGGTTAACTTCGTCCTGTGACGTCTGAATAAGGAATTGGCGGGCCACACCCCACAGACCCTCCCGGTCCGCCAGTTGCGCCACGGCATGATGTTCCTCCCCAAGGGACGCCAAGGCAAAAAGAGGGGCGTCGCATGGGTTTCACCCGAGCGGCGCCCCTTTTTCATGGGCTAGTTCCGTGCCGCCCTCGCAGTCGCTTGGTGCAGCAACGTCCAAGCATGTGGCTACGACTAAAAAAAGGGGCGATGGCATCGCCATCACCCCTTCCTTGCCTATCAATTGACGTCCTGCTGTCAGCCGGCGAGCGCCTTCTTGACCAGTTCGTTGACGACCTGGGGGTTGGCCTTGCCCTGCATCGCCTTCATCGTCTGGCCGACGAAGAAGCCGAACAAAGCTTCCTTGCCGCCGCGATACTGCTCGACCTTGTCGCCATTCTTGGCGAGGACATCGGCCACAGCCGCCTCGATCGCGCCAGTGTCGCTGGTCTGCTTCAGGCCCTTTTCCTCGACAATCTTGCCAGGCTTGTCGCCGGTTTCCAGCATGATCTCGAACACCTGCTTGGCGATCGTGCCGCTGATCGTGCCATCGGCTACCAGTGCCAGCAATTCGGCGCCTTCCTCGGGGCTTACCGGGCTTTCCTCAAGGCTCTTACCAATGCGGTTGAGCGCGCCATACAGTTCCGACAGCAGCCAGTTGGCCGATGCCTTGGCGACCTCGCCCTCGCTCTTCTTCTGAATACGCGCGCCTTCCGCCAGCAGCGCCTCGAACCAGCGGGCGGTGTCGGCGTCGGCGGTCAGGGTCGCGGCATTATAGGCGGACAGGCCCAGATCCTGCGCATAGCGGCGCAGCTTCGCGTCCGGCAGTTCGGGCAGCGACTGGCGGCATTCCTCCAGGAAGGCATCGTCCAGTTCCAGCGGCAACAGGTCGGGATCGGGGAAGTAGCGATAGTCGTGCGCATCTTCCTTCGACCGCATCGAACGGGTCTCGTTGCGATCCGGGTCATAGAGGCGCGTTTCCTGCACGATCTTGCCGCCGGCCTCCAGCACGTCGACCTGGCGGTTCGCCTCATGCTCGACCACGGCCATCACGAAGCGGACCGAGTTCACATTCTTGGTCTCGGTGCGGGTGCCGAACTCTTCGCCCGGACGACGCACGGAGACGTTGACGTCCGCGCGCATCGACCCCTGGTCCATATTGCCGTCGCACGACCCGACATAGCGAAGAATGGTTCGTAGCTTCGAGAGATAAGCCCCTGCTTCGGCAGGCGAACGCATGTCCGGCTTCGACACGATTTCCATCAGCGCCACGCCCGACCGGTTGAGGTCGACATAGGAGCTGGTGGGATGCTGGTCGTGCATCAGCTTGCCGGCATCCTGCTCGACATGGATGCGCTCGACGCCGATCACCTTGGTGCTGGCTTCGGGGTTCTTCTCGTCGAGGACGATCTCGATCTGCCCCTCGCCCACGATCGGGTGATAGAGCTGGCTGATCTGATAGCCCTGCGGCAGATCCGCATAGAAATAATTCTTGCGGTCGAAGCGCGACCATTTGTTGATCTGCGCGTCGATCGCCATGCCGGTGCGCACGGCCTGGCGGATGCACTCGCGGTTGGGCACGGGCAGCATGCCGGGCATGGCCGCATCGATCAGGCTGACCTGCGTATTGGGCTCTGCGCCGAACGCCGTCGCGGCACCGGAAAAGAGCTTCGCGTTCGACGTCACCTGCGCATGGACTTCCAGGCCGATCACGACCTCCCACTCGCCGGTTGCGCCCTGGATGCGATAGGTTGATTCAGTCATATTACCACCACTTGTCCGGGCGTGCGCTGAAGCCAGCGCGTTCTTCAATTGCGAGCGATGCGTTCAGCACGGTCTGTTCGTCCAGCGCCTTGCCGATCACCTGCAGGCCGATCGGCAGGCCAGCCGAATCCAGCCCGCCCGGAATCGCCATCGCCGGCAGCCCGGCCAGCGAGGCCGGCACGGTGAAGACGTCGTTCAGATACATGGCCAGCGGATCGGCCTGCTTCTCGCCCAGCGCGAAGGAGGCGCTCGGCGCGGTCGGCGTCAGCAGCAGGTCGCACTTTTCGAACGCCAGTTCGAAATCGCGCGCGATCAGCGCCCGCACCTTCTGCGCCTGGGTATAATAGGCGTCATAGAAGCCGGCCGACAGCACATAGGTGCCGATCATGATGCGGCGCTTCACTTCCGGGCCGAAGCCGGCCGCGCGGGTCGCGGCATACATGTCCTGCAGCCCCGCCCCATCGGGCAGGTCGCGCTGGCCATAACGCACGCCGTCATAGCGGGCGAGGTTCGACGAAGCTTCGGCCGGCGCGATGATATAATAGGTCGGCAGCGCATATTGGGTATGCGGCAGCGACACTTCGACCACTTCGGCGCCGGCGTCCTTGAGCCATTCGATGCCGCGATCCCACATGGCGGAGATTTCGGCGTTCAGGCCATCGGGGCGATATTCCTTGGGAATACCGACCTTCTTACCCTTGAGATCGCTCGACAAATTGGCTTCCCACTGCGGCACGGCCAGATCAAGCGAAGTCGAATCCTTGGGATCGAAGCCCGACATGACTTCCAGCAGGATCGCATTGTCGCGCACGGTGCGCGCCATCGGCCCGGCCTGGTCCAGCGAGCTGGCGAAGGCAACGATGCCGAAGCGCGAGCAGCGGCCATAGGTCGGCTTGATGCCCGAAATGCCGGTGAAGGCGGCAGGCTGGCGGATCGACCCGCCGGTGTCGGTGCCGGTCGCCGCCGGGCAGAGCCGCGCGGAGATGGCCGAGGAGGAACCGCCCGACGAACCACCGGGCGCCAGTGCGGCATTATCACCGCCGCCGCGCCGCCAGGGCGAGATCACATTGCCATAATAGCTGGTCTCGTTGGACGAACCCATGGCGAACTGGTCGAGATTGAGCTTGCCCAGCATGCCGGCGCCGGCCGCCCACAGCTTGCTCGACACGGTCGATTCATAGGTCGGCACGAAGCCTTCCAGCATGTGCGACGCGGCAGTCGTCTGCGTGCCTTCGGTGCAGAACAGGTCCTTCATGCCGATCGGCACGCCGGCAAGCTGGCCCAGCGTCTCGCCGGCAGCCTTGGCCTTGTCGGCGGCGTCGGCCGCTGCCAGCGCCTTTTCGGGCGTCTCGACGATGAAGGCGTTCAATGCCTTGGCAGCGGCGACATTGGCATTGAAACCCTCGGCCACTTCGCGCGCCGAAAAATCGCCCGCGCGGAAGCCGTCGCGGATTTCCGCCACTGTAAGATCAGTAAGATCAGTCAAATTCTTTTCCCCGTTCGGGCTGAGCGAAGTCGAAGCCCTCTACTGAGCGAAGCGAAGCTGCCTCCCTGCGGTCGGCCGAGCCCTTCGACAGGCTCAGGGCGAACGGATGGGGAGGCACCCGCATCATTCGATAACTTTCGGCACCGCGAAGAAGCCATGTTCGGCCTGCGGCGCATTGGCCAGCACCTTGTCACGCACATTGCCGTCAGTGACGACATCGTCGCGCAGGCGTTGATGGTTGGGGATGACGGCCGTCATCGGCTGCACGCCGGTCACGTCCACCTCGCCCAGCTGTTCCACCCAGCCAAGGATATTGTTGAGTTCGGGCACCATGGCTTCCGCTTCCGCATCCGTCACCGAAATGCGCGAAAGGCTGGCGATCTTTTTCACGGTCTGAAGGTCTATCGACATGGGCCAAGCCGCTAGCACCCGCACCAGTCCGCTTCAAGTGTCCTGCTGCACCATCTGCCATCTTGCATGCGCCCATCTTGCATGCCCCCATCTTGCATGACTGCCGCGCATGGGCCAGACAGGCCGCACGAAGGCGGGGCGATCCCCGCACAGGGATGGAGACGAGAGCAAGTGGCCCGCAAATTCCTCTATATCGTCGCCGGCCTGGTCGTGCTGGTGCTTGCGATGCTGCTCGCCTATCGCATCTGGGGGATGCAGATCATGCGGGCGGTGATGGTCCCGCGCGAAGCGTTCCAGCCGCTCCAGCCCCTGCCCGCCAACGCCTATGACGATCCGAAAATGTGGATCGCCCGCCCCGACCTGACCAAGGACAATCCCGCGCTCTGGACACCGCAGGGCGCGGCCAGGCTCGCGCCGCCCGCGCAGAAGGCCGCCGTCTTCTTCATCCACCCGACCAGCTATGTGACGCCGCTTGGCAATGCCCATTGGAATGCACCGCTGGACGATGCGGAAAGCAATGCGACCGCGCGCCGCTTCGTGCTCGGCCAGGCCAGTGCCTTCAGCGCCGCCGGCAATGTCTGGGCGCCGCGCTATCGCCAGGCCAATTATGGCGCCTTCCTCACCACCGGGGCAGAGGGCGACCAGGCGCTCGCAGCCGCCTATCGCGACGTGACCCAGGCCTTCGCCGCCTTCCTCAAGGCCAATCCCACCGGCCCGCTGATCCTCGCCGGCCACAGCCAGGGGTCACGCCACCTGCTGCAACTGGTGCGCGAACAGGTGGCGGGCAAGCCGGTCGCCGACCGGATCGCCGCCATCTATGCCGTGGGCTGGCCGATCTCGGTCGAGGCCGACCTGCCTGCATTGGGCTTCCCCGCCTGCGCCAGGCGGGATCAATCACACTGCATCGTCAGCTGGCAAAGCTATGCCGAACCGGCCGATCCGTCCGCCGTGGTCGAAAGCTTCGAGCGCAAGCAGGGCCTCAATGGCCAGCCGCGCAAGGGCACGCACATGCTCTGCACCAATCCGATCACCGGCACCTTCAACGGCAATGCGCCCGCCAGCGCCAATATCGGCACGCTCGACGCCCGCACCGCCGACAAGCCAGCTCATCTGGTCGCCGGCATCGTGCCTGCCCGCTGCGACACCAGCGGCGTGCTGATGATCGGCGAGCCGGTCGACATGGGCCCCTACACGCTGCCCGGCAATAATTATCACGTCTATGATTATAGCCTGTTCTGGGGCAATGTGCGCGACGACGCCCGCCAGCGACTGGCGGCCTTTACCAAGACACACTAGACCTTGATCGCTGCAAGCCGAACCGGCTTGAAGCATGAATCAAGGCCCAGGAACAAAGAAGAGAACCTGATCCACGTTATCGGCGGAAGCGCCGCGCGCTTCCACCTCAAACGATCAGGTTCAGGGGACGTAATGAAACTTGTCACGACTGACCGCGCGGAATTTCGCGCAGCCCTGCCCGAGGGTGGCCGCCTGATCGGCATGGATGTGGGCACGAAGACGATCGGCCTGGCCCTGTGCGACGCGCAATGGTCGATCGCCAGTCCCGCCTACACCGTCAATCGCGGCAAGTTCAGCAAGGACAAGCCGGCGCTCGAAGCCTTCATGGCGCAGCAGCAGGTCAAGGGCATCGTCATCGGCCTGCCGCTCAATCTCGACGGCACCAACAGCCCGCGCAGCCAGGCCAGCCGCGCCTTCGCCCATAATGTCGCGGATATCGGCCTGCCCGTGCTGCTGTGGGACGAGCGCTGGTCGACCCAGGCCGTCACCCGTACCCTGCTGGAAGCCGACGCCAGCCGCGCCCGCCGCGACGAACTGGTCGACAAGCTCGCCGCCAGCTACATCCTTCAGGGCGCGATCGACGGCCTCGTCGCCGGGCTGGAATAGGCACGCCTGTCCTACAGCGTGCCGCCCGGCTATATTCCCGGCGGCTCTTTCCTATCGTGATCCCCCGCCACTTTCCGATAGGATCAGCGGAACGCAACATAATGTCAGAATGTGCGGGAAATGTGCGAAGTTAAGCGCACGATTTCCAACATTTACCCTGCCCCGCTCGCGCCGCCCAAGTTGCATATATCTGAACTAACAGCGTTAAAGCGCCGTTTACGTGATCGCGCTCACGGATTGATCGGTGCGAAAGCGATATTCCCTGCCCTGCAATCGAACGGAAAAGGGCGGACGGATCGATGACCGAAGGCAAGAGTCCGGAAGATATCTGGCACATCATCAGCGAACAGCGGCGCATGATGCGCGACCATTTTCGCCGTGATCCCACCAGCTACTCGGTGCGTCGGGAAATGTCGCGCCGGCAGATGGCGCAGAAGCAGGACGATCAGACGCAGGACGTCTGAGCGCCGTCGTCGAACGCCGCGATGATCGGGCATGGCCCCTCATCGGAGGCATGGCATTGCCGGGCCAGCCGCGTCAGCGCCGCCCGCGCCGCCTCCAGTTCCGCGATCTTCACATCCAGCGCCGCGATCCGATCGGCCGCCAGCTCGCGCGCCCGCTTGCGATCCTGCCCGGCATCGAGCTGCAGCAGTTCGCCAATCTGCTCCAGCGTGAATCCCGCCGCCTGCGCCGACCGGATGAAGCGCAACCGCCGCACATCGCCCTCGCCATAGCGGCGCACGCTGCCCACCGGCCGATCGGGCGCATCCAGCAGGCCGCGCCGCTGGTAGAAGCGCACCGTCTCCACCCCGACATCGCCCGCGCGGGCCAGTGCGGAAATTGTCATGCTCATGCCTTGACTCCGTACCATGGTACAGACCCTATATGAGCGGCATCGCACTCGATACAAGCCTGACACAAGGACGATGCAATGCCCCAAGGACCGGAAAAGGTCGCTCAACTCTACCGTATGGTGATGCCCGGCCATGTCTGTCCCTATGGCCTCAAGGCGCGCTGGCTGCTGCGCCGCCATGGCTATCGGGTCGACGATCACGCCCTCTCCAGCCGGGCCGAGACCGATGCGTTCAAGGCGCAGCATGATGTGAAGACGACGCCGCAAATCTTCATCGATGGCCGGCGGATCGGCGGTCACGACGATCTGCGCCGCTTCCTGGGCCTCAAGGTGCCGGTGCCCGGCGCGACCAGCTATGTGCCGGTGCTGGCCGTCTTCGCCGTCGCCGCGCTGCTGGCGCTGGCGATCAACTGGCTGACCTTGGCGCCGCTCATAGGCCTGCTGACGCTGGAGCGGTTCATCGCCATCGCCATGATGCTGCTCGCCATGCTGAAGCTGCAGGATGTGGAGCGGTTCGCGACCATGTTCCTCAACTATGACCTGCTCGCCCGCCGCATCATTCCCTATGGCCGCGTCTATCCCTTCCTGGAACTGGGCGCGGGCGCGCTGATGCTGACCGGTCTTGCCCCCTGGCTTTCGATCCCGGTCGCCCTGTTCATCGGCGGCATCGGCGCGATATCGGTGTTCAAGGCGGTCTATATCGAGAAGCGCGAACTGAAATGCGCCTGCGTCGGCGGCAGCAGCAACGTGCCCCTGGGCTTCGTATCGCTGACCGAGAATGTCATGATGGTCGCCATGGCGCTTTGGATGGTCGCCGGCATCCATTGAGCCGGTTGGACGGGGAGACTACTCCCCGTCCCGTCCATAATCGTCGGGCAGAAACTGCACCCCGTCCGCCGTCGGCACCACCGTCAGATAGGTGAGATAGACCGGCACCGGCCGGGGCAGCGGCACATATTGTTCGGGCGCGTCGCTCTCTGCCGTCGGCGTCTTGCCGAAGAACCAGCGCCCCAGACGCTGCGCATCCTCCAGCCGGACGCAGCCATTGCTGAAATGGCGCACCGGCTTGGCGAACAGCGCCCGATCGGGCGTGTCGTGCAGATAGATGCCCAGGTCATTGGGGAACATGAACTTGATCTTCCCCATGGCATTATTGCCGCCGGGCAACTGGCGCACGCGCAATTCGCGCTGCCCCGCTGCCACCGCCTGCCAGTCGATCTCGCTCTGGTTCAGCGTCTGCGCGTCGGCGGTCCAGTCGCTCAGCGCCTCATAGCGCATCTTCCTGAGCGTCGCCCCATCCAGGATCTTGGGTGCGATCTTGCGCTCGACCAGGTCGGGCGGGACATTCCAATAGGGGTTGAGCGTCGCATAGCGGATCATGCCCGCCATCATCGGCGTCTGGCTTTCCTTGGCGCCGGCCACGACCTTCATCGATCCGTCCAGTTCGCCGCCGCTATAATAATAGAGCCGCGCCGATGCCGCATCGACCTCGACATGCCGCACCCATGGGCCGGGCAGCAGCCGCGCCCGCTCCAGATTGAGCGTCAATATCCGGCCATAATGGCCCGGACCACGATTGAGCGCCGCGATCGTCTGCGCGCCGGCAATGCCGTCCGCATCCAGCCCATGATCGGCCTGGAACAGCTTGACCTTGGCCGCCAGCGCCTTGTCATAATCGACCCCGTCGGGCAGCCCCAGCCGATGGCGCAGGATCGCGATCTCGCCACTCGATCCGCCCGGCCGCAGCTTGATGTCGGTCGGCACACTCACCGCCGGCAGGCCGCCCCAGCGCGTTGCATAGGCGCCGCTCGCCGCGCGCAGCTTCATGTAGAGCGGGCTCATCCAGCCCGCCTTCTCGACATAGGTCGCCAGCGACGGCGCCACCGCCGCCGCGCGCAGCACCTCGGCGGCATCGGGCGCCTGCGGCTCCACCTCGGGGTCGAGATAGCGCATCTTCACCGCCTTGGACGGGCGGCGGACATCGGCGACATAGGTGGCCAGCGCCTTTGACAGGGCGACATCGACCCGCGCCAGCGCCTTGGGGTCGCCCGAGGCATCGGCCTCCTTGATCGCCCGCAACAATCCCCTGGCATCATAGTCGCGCGATCGCAGCCCGTCCTGATCGGCACTGTCGAGCAGCGTCAGCAGCGCTTGCGCCGGTTCGGCGCGGACCTTGCCCTTGTCGCTCCACAGCGGCCAATAGCCGCGCGTGCCATAGAAATCGCGCAGCTTGCCACTTGCCGCCGACCGGATTTCCGCAGCCACGCTCGACCGCGCCGCCGTATCGCTGGCGGCCGGCTGCGCAGCCGCCATCCCCGGCACGGAGCCGGCGATCAGCATGGCGAGGATCAGGGAAACAGGATGTCGGGGGGCGCGGCGGAAATGCCGCGCCCGGAAAGGAGGATTGCTCAGCCGCGTTCTCCGGAACGGGGCGGCGCCGGCGGCGGCGGCGGGGGCGGACAGGGCGCCCCCTGGACCGGGTGATAGATGCCATCCGACGTATAATAGCCGTCGACATAGCCATCGCCGTTGCGGTCTGCGGCCACCGTGCCGGCAATCGCACCCGGCCCCAGCGGCGGCGCGCTGGTCACCGGCGCATCATTTTTCGAGCAGGCGCTCAGCGCCAGCAGGCTACCGGCGACCAGCGCCATTGTCTGGATTTTCATACCATCTCCCTGTGCGCCACGATCCTGTCGCGACGCCAATTGGACCCACTGCCGGGATGCAGTGCGACGACAACGGTTCAGGGGCGAAATGGAATCCATTACCCTTGTGCAATGACGGCAGGACGTGCCTCAAGCGCGCCCAGCCGTTAAGCATATGGGATCAGTCGCGGACCCAGTCGGTCGAAGCGATACCCTGCGCATAGAGTAGCACCGACAGGTCGCCATGGACGATCTCGGCCGCCGCCGCTGCGCGGGTCTTGGGCTTGGCATGATAGGCGACGCCCAGCCCTGCCCCCTCGATCATCGGAATGTCATTGGCGCCATCGCCCACCGCCAGCGTCAGCGCACGGTCGATCCCGCCGTCGATCGCGGCTTCCAGTTCGATGCGCTTGCGCGCGGCATCGACGATCGGCACGGTGACGGTGCCAAGCAGCGCGCCATCGTCAATTTCCAGCACGTTGGCGACGTGGACGTCGAATCCGATTTCCGCCGCGACCGGCCCGGTGAAGCGGGTGAAGCCACCCGACACGAGCAGTGTCCGAGCACCACGCGCCTTCATCGTGCGCACCAGTTCGCGCGCCCCGCCCATGATGACCACCCGCTCCTCGCGGCACTGGTCGATCGCGCTGTCTGGCAGGCCTTTCAGCAGGGCGACGCGGCCATGCAGCGCGCCTTCGAAATCCAGCTCGCCGCGCATCGCCCGTTCGGTGATCTCGGCAATCTGCGGCTTAATCCCGGCATAATCGGCCAGTTCGTCGATGCACTCGACCGTGATCATGGTCGAATCCATGTCGGCGATCAGCAGCTTCTTCTCGCGGCCCGCCGCCATCTGCACGATCACGTCGACCCGGTCGCCAATATCGGTCAGCGCAGCTCGGGCGGTGACGGGATCGCTGCCGAAGAAAATATCGGCCGCCTTGCCCTCGTCCAGCCAGACGCTATCGACCGGAGCGCAGCCGGCAGAGGCCAGCCGTCCGGCCGCATCGGCAATATCCGCCTGTTTCAGGGTCTCAACTGCCACTAAGGTCGCGACGAACATGAACACTCCCGCACATATGCCGGGCGAATCCCGCCCACCGGTCGCGCTTATTGCCGGGCCGACCGCCAGCGGCAAGAGTGCGCTCGCCGTCCGCCTGGCCCAGATCGCCGACGGCATCGTCATCAATGCCGATGCCAGCCAGGTCTATGCCGACCTCGCCATCCTGTCCGCCCGCCCGTCGCAAGAGGAAATGGGCGGCGTGCCCCATCGCCTGTTCGGCCATATCGACGGAGCGGAAGCCTGCTCCGCCGCGCGCTGGGCCGCCGAGGCCAGGGCGGAGATCGACGCCGCCCATGAAGCCGGCAAGCTGCCCGTACTGGTTGGCGGCACGGGCCTTTATATACGGACCTTGCTCGACGGCATCGCGCCAGTGCCGGGAATCGACGCCGATATCCGCGCCGCCGTGCGCGCCATGCCGGTGGCGCAGGCGCATGAAGCATTGCGCAGCGAAGACCCGGAGGCCGCCGCCCGCCTCGCCCCGGCGGACACCACCCGCGTTGCCCGCGCGCTGGAAGTGGTGCGATCGACCGGCAAGCCGCTGAAGATATGGCAGCAGCACAAGCAGGGCGGTATCGCCGACCGCATCAGCCTGTCCCCGATGATCCTGCTGCCCCCGCGCGACTGGTTGATCGAACGGTGCGACCGGCGTTTCGAACTGATGATCGATCAGGGCGCCGTTGCCGAGGTGGAGGCGCTGCTGCCCCGCAACCTCAATCCCGACCTGCCGGTGATGCGGGCGATCGGCGTGCCGGAAATCGCGGCCTGGCTCAAAGGTGACATCGATCATGACACGATGATGGCCCGCGGCCAGCTCGCCACGCGCCAGTATGCCAAACGCCAATATACCTGGTTCTCCAACCAGCCGCCGCAGGACTGGCACCGCGAAAAGAGATCGATTGATGCTGAAATTGCCAATGAATTAGCAATTAAATTACAACAATAGGGGTTGACCACGCATTTTATGTCCTCTAGACGCTGGCGCCTTGCCAATGCGGGCGCGACGGCGCAGACCCGCGAGCCAGCATCTTAAAAAAGAGGAGTTTCATCGTGGCCGAAAAGAGCGGCGCGGACATTTTGGTCGAGTGCCTGGTTGATCTGGGCGTCGAAGTTGTGTTCGGCTATCCGGGCGGCGCCGTGCTGCCCATCTATGACGCGCTCTATAATCACCCCACGATCAAGCATGTCCTAGTGCGCCACGAGCAGGGCGCGACCCACATGGCGGAGGGCTATGCCCGCTCGACCGGCAAGCCGGGCGTCGTCCTGGTCACCTCCGGTCCGGGCGCGACCAATGCCGTCACCGGTATCACCGACGCGCTGCTGGATTCGATCCCGATGATCGTCATCACCGGTCAGGTGCCGACGCAACTGATCGGCACCGACGCCTTCCAGGAAGCGGACACGGTCGGCATCACGCGCCACTGCACCAAGCATAATTATCTGGTGAAGGATCCGGCCAAGCTGGCCGGCATCGTCCATGAGGCGTTCCATATCGCCACCACCGGCCGCCCCGGCCCGGTCGTCGTCGACATTCCCAAGAATGTCCAAATCGCGACCGCGCCCTATGCCCGGCCGGAACTGAAGGTCCATGCCAGCTATCATCCGCAGACCAAGGCGGATGCCGCCGCGATCGATACGGCGGTCGAAATGCTGGCCGCGGCCGAGCGGCCGATCTTCTACACTGGCGGCGGCGTTATCAATTCGGGTCCGCAGGCCAGCGCCTTGCTGCGCGAACTGGCGGCGATGACCGGCGCGCCCGTCACCTCGACCCTGATGGGTCTGGGTGCCTTCCCCGCTTCGTCCGACCAGTGGGTCGGCATGCTGGGCATGCACGGCACCTATGAAGCCAATTGGGCGATGAACCAGGCGGACCTGATCTTGTGCATCGGCGCGCGTTTCGACGATCGCGTCACCGGCCGGCTGGACGCCTTCGCGCCCAACAGCCGCAAGGTGCATATCGATATCGACCGCAGCTCGATCAACAAGATCGTCGACGTCGATGTCGCGGTCGTCGCCGATGTCGGCAGCGCGCTGGAGGACATGATCGCCCTGTGGAAGCAGCGCGGCCATGAAAAGGCGGACTTGTCGGCCTGGTGGGCACGGATCGCCGAATGGCGTGCCAAGAAGAGCCTGTCCTACCCCGAAAGCGGCAGCGAGATCATGCCGCAAAAGGCGATCGCGGACCTCTACAAGGCGACCCGCGCGACCGGCAAGGACATCATCATCACCACCGAAGTCGGCCAGCACCAGATGTGGGCGGCCCAGCATTTCGGTTTTGAAGACCCCAATAAATGGCTGACCTCGGGCGGCCTGGGCACGATGGGCTATGGCTTCCCCGCCGCCATCGGCGCGCAGATGGGCAATCCCGACAGCATCAGCATCTGCATCGCCGGTGACGCCTCGATCCAGATGAACATCCAGGAAATGGGGACGGCCAGCCAGTATCGCCTGCCGGTCAAGATCTTCATCCTGAACAATGAATATATGGGTATGGTCCGCCAGTGGCAGGAACTGACCTATGAAAGCCGCTATTCCAACAGCTATTCGGACAGCCTGCCCGACTTCGTGAAGCTGGGCGAAGCCTATGGCTGGACCGGCATCCGCATCGAAGGGCCGCAGGAACTGGAGGCCGGCATCCGCCAGATGCTGGAAACCGACGGCCCCGTGATCGTCGACTGCCGCGTGGCAAAGCTGTCCAACTGTTTCCCGATGATCCCGTCGGGCGCGGCCCATACCGAAATGCTGCTCGATCCCAACCAGATCGAAGGCGTCATGTCGGACGAGGCAAAGGCACTGGTGTGACCACCCCCGCCAAGGTCCGCATTTTCGTGACCGAACCCTGGGATTTCGAACGGATCACAGGCACGACCGAACTCACCGGCTGGACCAGCGACCATGCTGACCCCGACAATGAGGAATGGGAAGTGCATCTGGATAGCGGGTTCGAATATCATGGCCTGCAGGTCGATCGGCTGCTGGCCGGCCCACGCTATGTGGGCGAACATCTCCTGCGGATGTTCGACGCGGTGACGGCCTTTCCCGTTCGCCTCGCCCACCCGCAGGACGATGATTGGCACTATGCCTTTATCGGCATGATCTCGCCGCGCCCCGAGCGCGAAGAAATGGAAGACGGGAACAGCATCTGATGCATATCCACGAAGAACAGAGCGAGCGGCACGTCCTGTCGCTGACGGTGTCGAACGAGGCGGGCATCCTGGCCCGCATCGCCGGCCTGTTCACCGCGCGCGGCTATAATATCGACAGCCTGACCGTGGCCGACATTACCGACGACCATGCGATCAGCCGCATCACCATCGTCACCAACGGCCCACCCAAGGTGATCGACCAGATCATCGCCCAGCTCGACCGGCTGGTCCCGGTCCACAAGGTCACCGACCTGACCGACGCCGGCCCGTTCGTCGAGCGCGAACTGGCGCTGGTCAAGGTCGCCGGCACCGGCGAAGACCGGATCGAGGCGCTGCGCCTGGCCGACGTGTTCCGTGCCAAGGTGGTCGACACGACGATCGAGAGCTTCATCTTCGAGATTACCGGCACGACCGAGAAGATCGACAATTTCGTCGGCCTGATGCGCCAGATCGGCCTGGTCGAGGTCGGTCGCACCGGCGTCGCCGGCCTGATCCGCGGCAAGGAGCCGGCCTGATATCTGCCCCTCTCCCACCGGGAGAGGGAGGGGCCCATCGCGCAGCGATGGGAGGGTGAGGGCGCGAAATGCGCCGACGCCCGGTGGTTCCCCCTCACCAACTTCGACTAGGGCCGGTCGGCCCAAGTCTTCGTATCCTCTCCCTCCAGGGAGAGGGTCAGGATATGAAAAGGGAAGACGAACAATGAAGGTTTATTACGATCGCGACGCAGACATCGGCCTGATCAAGGGCAAGAAGGTCGCCATTCTGGGTTATGGCTCGCAGGGCCACGCCCATGCACAGAATCTGCGCGACTCCGGCGTTGCCGAAGTCGCCATTGCGCTGCGCCCCGGTTCGCCCAGCGCCAAGAAGGCCGAAGGCGCCGGTTTCAAGGTGCTGCCGAACAAGGAAGCCGCCCAGTGGGCCGACGTGCTGATGATCCTGGCGCCCGACGAGCATCAGGCCGCCATCTATGAAGCCGACATCAAGGGCAATCTGCGCCCCGGCGCCGCGCTCGCCTTCGCCCATGGCCTGAACATCCATTTCGGCCTGATCGAAGTCCCCGCCGACATCGACGTCATCATGATCGCGCCCAAGGGCCCCGGCCACACCGTGCGCGGCGAATATCAGCGCGGCGGCGGCGTCCCCTGCCTGATCGCCGTCCATCAAGACGCGACCGGCAACGCCCATGACATCGCCCTGTCCTACGCTTCGGGCGTCGGCGGCGGCCGCAGCGGCATCATCGAAACCAACTTCCGCGAGGAATGCGAAACCGACCTGTTCGGCGAGCAGGCCGTTCTGTGCGGCGGCGCCACCGCGCTGGTCCAGGCTGGTTTCGAAACCCTGGTCGAAGCCGGCTACGCCCCGGAAATGGCCTATTTCGAGTGCCTGCACGAGCTGAAGCTGATCGTCGACCTGATGTATGAAGGCGGCATCGCCGACATGCGCTACTCGATCTCGAACACCGCCGAATATGGCGACATCAAGACCGGCCCGCGCATCATCACCGAAGAAACCAAGAAGGAAATGAAGCGCGTTCTGGCCGACATCCAGTCGGGCCGTTTCGTCAAGGACTTCATCCTCGACAACCGCGCCGGCCAGCCCGAACTCAAGGCCAGCCGCAAGCAGGCTGCCGCCCACCAGATCGAAAAGACCGGTTCGCAGCTGCGCGCCATGATGCCCTGGATCGGCGCCAACAAGCTGGTCAACAAGGACAAGAACTAAGCGGATAGCAGCCCCTCCCTGAAAAGGGAGGGGAGAAATAGCGGCAAACCGGAACGATCCGTTTCCGGTTACGCCTCTGGAACAATCGAGGGACGTGGCATATTCTGTGCCGCGTCCCTTGAATGCTTTTGGAGAGCGTTTCCCATGCGCAAATATCTGATCTCTGCCGCTGCCCTGATCGCGGTCGCCGGCGGCACTGTCGTCATCGCCCAGGCCCCGATGGCCGTCCCCGGCAGCAAGGATGTCGCCAAGGTCACCGCCGGCACCTATAGCGTCGAACCCAGCCACACCCAGATCGTCCTCCCCCATTACCATATGGGCTTCACCAACAATATGGGCGTCATCACCCAGCCGACCGGCACGCTGACGCTGGACAAGGCCAACCTCTCGGCTTCGAAGGTGTCGATCACCCTGCCGATCGCCAACCTCACCACCGGCATCCCGGCGTTGAACGAGCATCTCGCCAAGCCCGAATTTTTCGACGCAGCCAAGTTCCCGACCGCGACCTTCGTGTCGACCGGCGTGAAGCCCGACGGCGCGACCGGCGCGGACATCACCGGCAACCTGACCATCAAGGGCATCACCAAGCCGGTGACGCTGGATGCCGAATTCTACGGTGCCGGTGCGAACCCGATGAACAAGAAGGAAAATGTCGGCTTCGTCGCGACCGGTACGATCAAGCGCAGCGATTTCGGCATGGGCGGCTTCGTTCCCGTCGTCGGCGACAATGTCGAACTGAAGATCATCGTCGCCTTCCAGAAGTGATGCGATGATCCCCCGCCCGGCCCGCGCGATCCTGCTTCTGAGCCTGATCGCGTGCGGGCCGGCGGTGGCCAGTCCGGATGGCGGCCCCGCGCTCTATGCGCCGGGCCGCTATCTGGTGGATGGCGCAGCGACCAAAGTCCACTTCCATGTGAAGGCGCTGGTCGGCGGCTATGAAGGCGATTTCAACCAGCCTGAGGGCATGGTGATGATCGACCCCGCCCGGCCTGAACGGGCCGACGTCGACATCAGCTTCCCGGTCGAGAAGATGACCACGGGCGATGCTTCGACCGACGCCATGCTGAAAGGCGACAGCTTTTTCGACATGGCCCATTTCCCGATCGTGCGCTTCACTGCACAGGATGCGCCCCTCGTCGGCAGCGACAGCGCGACGATCATTCCCGGCGAACTCACCATGCACGGCCAGACCCGCGCGGTCGCCCTGTCCGTCCGGCTGACCGGCGTCACGCCCGACGAAGCGCCCGGCATCGCCACCCTTCATTTCACCGGCAGCATGACCGTCGAGCGCAGCGATTATGGCATGGGCTTTGGTCGCCGCTTCGTGTCGGACAAGGTCGACCTGACCATCGACGCAATTTTCCGTCGCGCCTGACGCCCCTTTCGCAAGAAACGGCTTTACGCTCCCCCTGTCCGCGTTTATGGGGACAGCATCATGCAGAGCGTCGCGCTTCTTACCCTGCTACGACTTACACGCCCTTAGGCGTGGCTTTTGTGCTGCCTTCCGGCTAAGGGCAGCGTCGATCCGCCTAAGGGCATTCATCACAGTCAAGTCGTACCCCGGAGCGCGCCATAGCGTCCCGAGCCAGGAAGTAGTTTGATCCCATGATGCTGACCGATCCTTCGCAGAAATACCGCCCCTTCCCCCAGGTGGACCTGCCCAATCGCCAATGGCCGTCCAAGGTCATCACCAAGGCGCCCCGCTGGCTGTCGACCGACATGCGCGACGGCAACCAGTCGCTGATCGACCCGATGAATGCGGAAAAGAAGCGTCGCTTCTTCGACCTGCTGGTCAAGGTCGGCGTCAAGGAGATCGAGGTCGGCTTCCCCGCCGCCGGTGCGACCGAGTTCGACTTCATTTCGGGCCTGGTCAAGGAAGGCGCGATCCCCGATGATGTCATGCCCCAGGTGCTGACCCAGGCGCGCGAGGATCTGATCGCCACCACCTTCGAAAGCCTGCGCGGCGCGAAACAGGCGATCGTCCATGTCTATAACGCGATCTCGCCGGCCTGGCGCAACATCGTGTTCCAGATGGAACGGCCGGAAATCAAGCAGATCGCGATCAACGCCGCCAAGCTGCTGCGCGACAACGCCGCGCGCATGCCCGACACCGACTGGCATTTCGAATATAGCCCCGAAACCTTCTCGACCGCCGAGCTGGATTTCAGCCTGGAATGCTGCGAGGCGGTGATGGACATCCTGCAGCCGACGCCGGAACGGCCGCTGATCCTGAACCTGCCCGCCACCGTCGAGTGCGCGACCCCCAACATCTATGCCGACCAGATCGAATGGATCTGCCGCAACATCTCGCGCCGTGACAGCGTGGTGATCTCGCTGCACACCCATAATGACCGCGGCACCGGCGTTGCCGCCGCGGAACTGGGCATCATGGCCGGCGCCGACCGCGTCGAAGGCTGCCTGTTCGGCAATGGCGAGCGCACCGGCAATTGCGACCTGGTGACCGTCGCGCTCAACATGTACACGCAGGGCATCGACCCGGAACTGGACTTCAGCGACATTGACGAGGTCATCCAGACGGTCGAATATTGCAACCAGCTGCCGGTCCACCCGCGCCACCCCTATGCCGGAGAACTGGTGTTCACCGCCTTCTCTGGCAGCCATCAGGACGCGATCAAGAAGGGCTTTGCCGCGCAGGAAGCGCGCAACGACCTGTTCTGGAACGTCCCCTATCTGCCGATCGATCCCAAGGATCTGGGCCGCGACTATGAAGCGGTGATCCGCGTCAATTCGCAGTCGGGCAAGGGTGGCGTCGCCTGGGTGCTGCAGCAGGACAAGGGCTACAAGCTGCCCAAGCGGATGCAGGCCGACTTCTCGAAGGTGGTGCAGGCGCTGGCCGACCAGTCGAGCCGCGAACTCAACGCTGCCGACATTTCGGCCGCGTTCGACGACTATTATCACCAGACCGGCGACCAGGCCTATAGCCTGATCGACTATCATGAGAGCGGCAGCGCGGGCGACCGCATCTTCACCGGCAAGATCGTCCATGAAGGCGGCGAGCGCTCGATCTCGGGTCGCGGCAACGGGCTCATCTCGTCGGTGCTGGCTGCGCTGCGCGACGAACTGGGCGTGGTGCTGGAGGTCGCCGACTATAATGAGCACGCCATCGGCGCCGGCACCGACGTGAACGCCGCCGCCTATGTCGAATGCCGCACCGCCGACGGCCGCACCGTCTTCGGCATCGGCACCGACAGCGACGTCGCGACCGCCTCGGTCAAGGCCGTCCTCTCCGCCGCCAATGCGGTGGCCGTGCGGGGCTGATATTTGCCGACGCATGCATAAATAGCCGTCATTCCCGCGAAAGCGGGAACCCATCTCCTGACCTTGCCCAACAGACCGTCCTTCGGGAGATGGGTCCCCGCTTCCGCGGGGATGACGAGCTTTTTAAGCGGCGGTCATTACTTCGCCAGCGCCCGCACCACGCTGTCCCACTGGGCCAGCGATGCGGCGATACCCGCCACCGGCACCCGTTCATTGAGCCCATGGGCAAAGCCGTCCTCGGCCTTCATGAACAGGCTGGAGACGCCATAGCTGGGCACGCCCAGCGCGCGGAAATAGAGGCTGTCGGTCGCACCGGCCGACATGCCCGGCATCACCGTGATCGCGGGCGAGCGCGCCTTGATCGCGGCAGCCACCGCCTTCACCACATCGTCGCGCAACGGCGAGGCATCGCTGCCAGTCGGGTCGTTGAGCGTGGTTAAGGTCGCGCTCGGATCATCCACCACCTTGACCAGTTGCGCCTTCACGTCGTCGATCTTCACGCCGGGGAAGATGCGGCAATTGACGCTGACCTTGGCACTTTGCGGCAGGGCGTTAAGCGCATGGCCGCCCGACAGCATGGTCGCGACGCAGGTGGTGCGCACCTGTCCCACAAATTCGGGCCGGCTCGACAATAGTTCCGCAGAGGCCGGATCCTGGGTCGCGGCATAGAGGCGCATCGCTTCCCCTACATCGCCGCCGATCCGCTGCGCCGACAGGCTGAGCGACGCCTTGGTCAGCTCGTTGATCATCGGCGGAAACTGATAGGCCGCGATCCGGTCGATCGCCCTGGCCAGCCGATAGATCGGGTTGCCCGGCGTCGGTGCGCTCGAATGGCCGCCCGGATCGGTGAAGCCGATCTCGAAATCAGCATAGGTCTTCTCGCCCGCTTGCAACTGATAGAGGACGGGCTTGCCCGTCTCATCGAGCAGGCCGCCGCCGCCATCACCGTTCAGCAGCAGCTCGGCATCCTTATACTTGGCCGCCAGCGCCTTGGTGGTGACCATGTTGGTCTCCTCGTCGCCCGACAAGAGCAGGATGACGGTGCGGCGCGGGGTCCAGCCCTCCTTCTTGAGCTGCGCCAGCGTCGCGACCATCATCGCGACATCATATTTATTATCTTCCGACCCGCGCCCGAAAATATAGCCATCCTCCTCGACCGGGACGAAAGGATCGCGCGCCCAGTCGGCCCGGTTGGCGGCCACCACGTCCATATGACCGATCATCAGCATCGGCTTCAGGCTGGAGTCGCGCCCCTTGATCGTCGCCGCCAGCGTCGCGGTCTCGCCCATCGGGGTGATGACGATATCGCCATCGGCAAAGCCCGCCTGCTTCAGCACCGACGCATAATAGGCGGCCAGCGCGGGCACCTGCCCCGCGCCCTCGACCGTTTTGAACGCGACCGATCGCTTCAATATCTCCTTGGCCGCGCCGGCATCCGCTGCCGCCTGTGCGCCAACCGGCATTGCCAGCCCCCCTACTGCCAACATCGCCCCTGCCAGCAATATCCCCCGCAATTGCATATATTTATACTCCCTGATGGACCCGAGCGGCGATTGTGGCATAGCGGATCGCGCCGTTCCATGCGTTTGATCGGACGGCGCGCGGAAAGAGGGCCACCTTATCCGCACTGAACCCCTTGAAAGAATTGCTTGCGCGCAATCGGACAGATGCCATCCGATATAGCGCGCCGGTCGTCCAAAGGAATAAAGCCATCATGGCCCTCAATTATCGCAGCTTCGGCTTCCAGGTTTTGCTCGGCATGGTCGTGGGCCTCGCCCTCGGTCTCGTCGCGCGCCAGATCGGCGCAGGCCCCAATGGCGACCTCAACTGGCTCGCGACCACGCTCAAAACGGTCGGATCGATCTTCGTCTCGCTCTTGAAGGCGATCGTGCCGCCTCTGGTGTTCGCCGCGATCGTCGCGTCGATTGCCAATCTGCGCGCGCTCGACAATGCCGCCCGCCTCGCCGGCCAGACCCTGCTCTGGTTCGCGATCACCGCGCTGATCGCGGTCAGCATCGGCCTTGCCATCGGCCTGATCGTCCAGCCGGGCGCGGGCCTGCACGGCACCGCGCTCGCCATGGGCAAGGCGGATAGCGTGGGCGGCTGGCTCGATTTCCTCAAGGGTCTGGTCCCCGGCAACAGCCTGGCCCTGTCGGGTAGCACCAAGATCAGCGACGGCAGCGCCAGCACCAGCATCTCGTTCAACATCCTGCAATTGCTGGTCATCTCGATCGCGGTCGGCCTTGCCACGCTGAAGGTCGGCGACAAGGCGGAGCCCTTCCTGTCCTTCGTCCGCTCGCTGCTCGCCGTCGTCCGTGCGATTCTGGGCTGGGTCATCCGCCTGACGCCGATCGGCTCGGCCGCGCTGATCGGCACCGCGATCGCCACCTATGGCTGGAGCGCGCTGGCGCAGCTCGGCACCTTCACTGCCGCCATCTATCTGGGCCTCGGCCTCGTCCTGCTGGTCGTCTATCCGCTGCTGCTGATCGCCAATGGCCTGAAACCCGGCCCCTTCTTCGCCAAGGCCTGGCCGGCGATCCAGCTTGCCTTCGTTTCGCGCTCGTCGGTCGGCACCCTGCCGGTGACCGAGACCGTTACCGAGCGGCTGGGCGTCGACAAGGGCTATGCCGCCTTCGCGATCCCGCTCGCCTCCACCACCAAGATGGACGGCTGCGCCTCCATCTATCCCGCGCTGGCGGCGATCTTCGTTGCGGGCTTCTATGGCATCCCGCTGCACTTCATCGACTATGTGCTGATCGTCTTCGTCTCGGTCATCGGTTCGGCCGCGACCGCCGGCCTGACCGGCGCGATCGTGATGCTGACCCTCACCCTCTCGACGCTCGGCCTGCCGCTGGAAGGCGCCGGCCTGCTGCTGGCGATCGACCCGATCCTCGACATGGGGCGCACCGCCGTCAACGTTGCGGGCCAGGTGCTGGTTGGCGTGATCGTCGCCAAGCGCGAGGGCATTCTCGACGAAAGCGCCTATTATGGCGAGGGCAAACTGGTCGCCGCCTGATCGAAAACCGGGCGGCGCGGGCGTTCCGCGCCGCCGTCAGGGCAGCTGGCCGCGCCCGGTCGCCGTCCAGTAGATGCCGCCCATCAGATGGTCGAGATAGCGCGGATCGCGATACATCTCGCCATTATGGCCCAGCGTGGTGACGAACACCCGCCCCTTCTCATAGGCATGATACCAGGCGACGGGATGCTCCCGCCCCATCGGCCTTGCCACCTGCCCCGGCCAGATTTTGGTCGGGTCGTAGCTGCTTTCCTCGACATGCAGCACCGGATGGATCGTCACCTTATAGGGGTTGGCGGTGACATAATATTCGTCGGTCCAGATCCAGCGATCGGGCAGACCATAGGTGGCGGGAAAACCCTTGTCGGTCGGCGTCACCACCGCCGTCTGCACCATCGGATGGATGACGAAGCTGCGCCCGACCAGCTTTTCGTACCAGACCCATTCGCCCGGCGGCGTGATGAGCGCGCGATGCACGACGATGGCATTGCCACCCGCGCGCATATATTCCTCGAACCTCGCGCGCTGGGCCGGGGTCAGTTCCTCGCCCGGCGTGTTGAGGAACATCACCGCCGCATATTGGCTGAGATCGCCGTCGAAGACCGACGTATTGTTGGCCCAGGTGAAGCTGAAATCCTGCAGTTTGCCCAGATGCTCCAGGCTGTCGCGCGCGATCGGTATATATTCATAATGATATTTGTTCGGGATGGCGAGGACGAGCAGCTTATACTGGTCCTCCGCCTGCACCGCTGCGGGCACCGACAGCGCCATCAGGGCGATGAGTGCCCCGACCTTGTTTCTCATCCGCCTGCCTCCTTCGCTCGCCTATCGCTAGGACAGGCGGCGACGGAAAGATAGCGCTCCCATGGTCGTAGTCAGCCCGGCAGCAGACCGATCGCGTCCACCTCGACCAGACAGCCATGATGAAGTTCGGGTGCGGGCACCACCGTACGCGCCGGCCGGGCATCCCCCATCATTTCGGCATAGATGGCGTTGAAACGCGGCCAATTCTCGACGCCGACGATATAGGCGGTGACGCGCGCGATCCGGTCCGGCCCACATCGCGCCTCTGCCAGGATTGCCAGCATGTTGCCGATCGCCAGCCGCGCCTGATCCTCGAACGACAGGTCGCTGCGCGGCCCCCGCCCTGCCACCACCGGCAATTGCCCCGACACGAAGACGAAGCCATTGGCAATCGTCGCCTGCGCATAATGGCCGGCGGGAACCGGCGCCTTGTCGGTCTCGATCCGCTGCACGTCCATTACCATCCTCCAAATCGCGGCCAGACCGCTTCCACCATATCGCTGCCGCCCCGCACCACATGATAGCGATCATGCTGCGCCCCGGTGGCACAGGCATGGTTGGGCAATATTCGCACCCGATCACCCACCGCCAGGTCCGGCAGCGCGCCGGATGCCCCCGGCCGCAGCGCGATGATGCCATGTTCCTGATTGGCATCGACCAGGATCAGATCGCCATAGGGCCGCCCGCCCCGGTCGCAGACCTGGCCATAGCCCTGATCGACATCCTGCTTGGCCGTGCCGCGATCGCGCGACATCGCCATCCAGCCGGCATCAACCAAGATCCAGCCCTTGTCCCGCTGGTGCCCGATCACCGTCGCCAGCACCGACAGGGCGATGTCGTCCACCGAGCAAATGCCGATCCCGGCCATCACCAGATCGAAGAAGACGAAGACGCCGGCGCGTACCTCGGTCACGCCGCTCAAGTCCGTGGCATGATGGGCGGTCGGGGTCGATCCAGCGCTGATCACCGGGCAATCATGTCCCGCCGCCCGCAAGGTCCGCGCCGCCACCAGCACGGCATCCCGTTCGGCATCGGCGCAGGCGCGCAGTTCGGCATCGCCCCGCGCGCCATAGCTGCCGCCGGCATGGGTCATCACACCGCGCAATGCGCCGCCCTGCGCCAGCGCCGCGCCGATCGCCCGCAGCCGCGCCGCATCGTCGGGCTGCACGCCCGACCGATGGCCGTCGCAATCAATCTCGATCAGCGCCGGAATGGCGGTACCGGCCGCGCGCGATGCGGCCGCGACCGCCTCAGCCTGCTCGACCGAATCCAGCACGATCGCCAGGTCCACGCCCTGCGCCCGCAGCGCCAGTATCTCGGGCAATTTGGCCGGGCTGATGCCGACCGCATAGAGAATGTCGCGCACCCCGGCCGCCGCAAAGCGGCGCGCCTCCTGCAGGGTCGATACCGTCGCCGGCCCCTGCGCCGTCGGCATCAGCCGCTGCGCAACCTCGACCGACTTGGCGGTCTTGAGATGCGGCCGCATCCCCACGCCCAGCCCGTCCAGATGCGCGCGCAGCCGCGCAATGTTGTGATCCATCCGGTCGGCATCCAGCACCAGGCAGGGCGTCGGCAATGTATCGAGCGAGGCGGAATCGGCAGAAGAAGGCATCGGCATCAGGGGCTCCTTATCGCCCCTCTGATTGCCGAGGATCGCTGCCCGTTCAACGGCTTTTGCTCGTGCGGGAGCAACAATGCCGATGACATCCGCGCGCCTGCCCCTGTCCTATTGAACCATGCCCCGCTATACTGATTGCATCTCATAACAATATGTCCCACTGGCGTTCGGAAATTGCCGAATGTGCGGGAAAAGTGCGAAGTTAAGCGAAATATGTCCAATCATCAGATCCATGTCATCGGCGGCGGTCTCGCCGGTTCGGAAGCCGCCTGGCAGCTTGCCCAGGCCGGTATCAAGGTCCGCCTGTCGGAAATGCGCGGCACCGGAGAGATGACCCCGGCGCACCAGACCGACGGGCTGGCGGAACTGGTCTGTTCTAACAGCTTCCGTTCCGATGACGCGGACAAGAATGCCGTCGGCCTGCTGCATCAGGAAATGCGCCGCCTCGGCTCGCTGATCATGGACCGGGCCGAACCGGCCAAGGTGCCGGCCGGCTCTGCCCTGGCGGTCGACCGCCATGTCTTTTCCGAGGGCGTTACCCGCGCGCTCGCCGAACATCCCAATGTCGAGATCGTGCGCGAACGGATCGACACGCTACCTACGCAAGGCATGACCATCGTCGCCACCGGGCCGCTGACCGCAGCGGCGCTCGCCAGCAGCATCGGCGAAGCGGCCGGCATGGAGCATCTCGCCTTCTTCGACGCGATCGCGCCGGTCATCCATTTCGACAGCATCGACATGGAAGAATGCTGGATGGCCAATCGCTGGGACAAGATCGGCCCCGGCGGTGGCGAGGGCAAGGACTATATCAACTGCCCGATGAACAAGGAGCAGTATCAGGCTTTCGTCCAGGGGCTGCTCGACGGCGAGAAGACCGAGTTCAAGGAATGGGAGTCGAGCACCCCCTATTTCGAGGGCTGCATGCCGATCGAGGTGATGGCCTCGCGCGGGCCGGAAACGCTGCGCCATGGCCCGATGAAGCCGATGGGGCTGGACAATCCCAAGACCGGCCGCTGGCCCTATGCCGTGGTCCAACTGCGTCAGGACAATGCCTCGGGGACACTATGGAACATGGTCGGTTTCCAGACCAAGCTGAAGCATGGCGCCCAGGTCGAGCTGTTCCGCACCATTCCGGGGCTGGAAAAGGCCGAGTTCGCGCGGTTGGGCGGCTTGCACCGCAACACCTTCATCCAGAGCCCGAAGCTGCTCGACCCGACGCTGCGCCTGAAAAGCGCGCCGCATATCCGCTTCGCCGGGCAGATGACCGGGTGTGAAGGCTATGTCGAAAGCGCCGCCATCGGCCTCATCGCCGGGCGTTTCGCCGCGGCCGAAATATTGGGCCAGGAATTGGCGCCGCCGCCGGCCGACACGGCGCTCGGCGCGCTGCTCGGCCACGTCACCGGCAATGTCGAGACTGCCGACTATCAGCCGATGAACGTCAATTTCGGCCTTTTCCCGACGCTGGACGACGTCAAGAAGAAGCAGCGCAAGGAAGCCTATACCGCCCGCGCCCGCGCCTCCTTCGGTCGCTGGCTGGGTGAGGTGGTGGAACCGGCCTGATCCATCCGGGACAGGCTCAGCATTTGCAGCGCGGTTTCGCCGCCCGCTTCGGCGCGGTGGTGGCGAATTCGGCCGGGGTCAGCTTGCCGTTCTTGTCGGCATCGGCCCCGCTGAAGCGGTCCGCCGTCGCCACCGCCCATTCCTCGAACGACAGGAGATTGTCCTTGTTCGTGTCGAGTTGTTTGAAGGCGACGGTGCGACTGCCCAGCATCTCGATCCGGCTGATGATGCCGTCGCGATTGCGATCATAACGGGCGAAGCGCTTTTCCTCGCGGCTCTGGGGACTGGCCTCGCCGGGCATCGGCGGCGCCTCCCCGACCGCATCGGGATCGCCCTCTGGCAAGGCTTCGTTGGCTGGCGGTGGCGGCGGCGCGAGCAGCGCCTTGGGCGGCGGCTCGTTGGTCGCCCGCCCCTGCCACCAGAACAGGCCGGCCGCGACCAGCAGCAACGCCCCCATGCCACCTGCCAGCAACCGTCCCATCGCCCGCTCCCCCCTTCGTGACGGCAGCGAACCTATCGCGATCGACTAGCGCCCGACAAGGGCGATCCGCATCAGCCGCCATGCCATGTTCCGCGTCAGCCCGACCGGCGCCCGCTGTCCCCGCTCGACATCATGCCGCGCCAGCAGATAGGCGATGCGCAGCGGCTTCCACGCCCTGGGCCACAGCGGATCGCCCACCTGCGGTAACAGGTCGCGGGCAAGGCCAATGGCCGCGTCCGCCAGTGCCTCGTCGCCGCTATGGGCGGACAGATCCCACAGCGCCCAGACCTTGCCGGCCGCGACCAGCCAGTCGGGCGCGTCAGCCACATCGGCCAGCGCCTGGAACAGCCCGCCGCCGCGGCCGGCGGCATAGTCGCGCAGGCCGGTGAGATCGATCTCCGGCTCCACCACCAGCACTTCCCAGCCGTCGAGCATCGCCGGGATACCGGGCGCGTCCAGCGCACCGATCGCGCGGAGCCAGTCGACCACCGGTTCGCCCTGCCCCTTGACGCCCGCCTCGTCCATGACGACGCCCAGCCACCAGGCGAGGCGCATCTGCCCGATCGCCGCATCGCTGGTCGTTCGCGCAATTTGCGCAAAGCGCTGATCCAGCGCCCAGAGCGCCCGATGCCGCTCGGCAAAGCGCCCCGCATGCCCGGAAAGCAGGCGCGCCAGCGGCGCCAGATCGTCCGTGCGATCCATCATTTCGATCCCGATCTAAAAATGGCTTATCAATCCTTTAACCAGACTTCGCATAGAGACCCTAACCAGTCCCGTTGCATGGCCGACGATGGCCCTGTCCAGATTTCTGGGGGGAAACGGGCGACATGGGTGAATGCGGAACATGGGCAAGCAGATCAAGCGCGCGATGACATTCCTTGGCCGGCTTCGGCGCAACCAGGCGGGCAACACGCTCGCCATGGTGGCCGCGGCCGTCATTCCCCTTGCCGGCCTGATCGGCGGCGGCGTGGACATGAGCCGCGCCTATATGGTGCGCGCGCGCATGCAGCAAGCCTGTGACGCCGCCGCACTGGCGGGGCGCCGTGCGATGACCGCTTCATCCATGACCGATGCCAACAAGGCCGAGGCGAAGAAATTCTTCGACTTCAACTTCCCGCAGCAAACTTTCGGCGCCGCGAGCTTCACACCCGTTATCCAGAGCAAACCCGGCGAGACGACGACTGTCCAGGTGTCGGCTGAAACCACCATCCCGACCACCATCATGCGCATCTTCGGCGTTCAGACATTGTCGCTCGCGGTAAATTGCGATTCCCGTTTCGACATCGGCAATACCGACGTGATGCTGGTGCTGGACACGACCGGGTCGATGGCCGATTCCATTTCCAATGGCTCAGGAGGCACGGTTGTAAAGCTCACCGCCTTGCAGCAGGCGGTAAGAGATTTCTATGATACGCTGGGTCCTGGCTCCGACAGCAGTGGCCGCATCCGCTACGGCTTCATGCCCTATAGCTCCACTGTCAATGTAGGTTACCAATTGCCCACCAGCGCGGTACTCGGAGGCACGGCCGGCGAGACATGGACTTATAACAGCCGCTATGCGTGGTATTACTGGGAAAACACGTCGACGGACACGACCTGCTACAAGCGCAACGGCTCAAACACCTGCTACACATCAGCCCAGAATGCGATCAATGGATCAGGTGGGACCAATCTGAACGGGACCGACTGCTCCAACTGGCAGAATGCCTCCGCGACCACAAGCGGCAGCGCGCCCAGCAACACCGCACGGACCGTCTACAGCTATGGCGGCTGGAACAACAGCACTTCGAACGCCCCATCGGGCAGCACCGCGCGCGTGTGCGTGCGCAAAGAACTCACAACAACCAAGACCTACTTCACCTCAACCACTCCTGGTCCGGGACGCACCCGTTACACCAACTGGACCTATACCAACGTAGCGTTCAACATGAGCGACTTCATCAAGGGCGAACCCATCCAGAATCCCGCCTTTGAGTGGGGCACCAACGCGACATGGTCTGGCTGTATCGAGGAACGCGATACGGACAGCACCATTAACGCAAATTCGTCGACGTCTTCCATTCCAGCGACAGCCTTTGATCTTCAGATCGATACGGCACCGACGACGACTGCTACAAAATGGCGCCCATTTTGGCCCGATGTCGAATACACACGCGGCGGCTCTTGGCTCAACAGTTCGAACAATATCAGCAACGGCTATGTCGCCTGCCCCAGCCAGGCACGTAGGCTGACCTCTTACGCCAGCCGCACCGCCATTCCGGACGGTCAAACGAGCAGCTATGACAGCTATGTCGACAGTCTGGTTGCAGTTGGCGGCACCTATCACACCATTGGTATGATGTGGGGCGCGCGCTTCCTGTCGCCGACCGGCATATTCGCATCGGATAACGCCAACGCGCCCAACGGCTTCAACATTTCACGCCACATCGTGTTCATGACCGACGGCGTCATGCAAGCCTACAACAATGTCTACGGTGCCTGGGGATATCAGACTCTCGATCAGCGCGACGGTCCCGCCGGCGCTTCCAATGACGACCTGACGGCCATTCACAACCGTCGCCTGGAAATGATGTGCAATGCAATCAAGTCCAAGGGGATCACCATCTGGGTGATCGGATTCAGCAATTCGAACGTGATGAGCACTCCTTTGCAGAATTGCGCCAGCAGCGCCAATCATTGGAGCATGAACTATTCCGCAGCGCAGTTGAAAACGACCTTCCAGAACATCGCCAAGAATATTGGCGGCTTGCGGTTGTCCAACTGATGCGCTGGCCGTTTCACCTCCCCCGTGATCTACAGCGTGATCAACGTGGCGCGACGCTGATGGAGTTCGGCCTGATCGTCACGCCGCTCTGCCTGTTCATCATGGGCGTCGGCGACTTGGGCTATCAGTCCTATCTGCGCTCGGTGACCCAGGGTGTGCTCGACAGAGCCGCTCGCGCGGCATCGGTCGGGACACTCAACAGCACCCAGATCGACGCCTATATCGATACGCAGATGCAGGCGATCAACAGCAAGAACGGCTCCACTTCGGTGACCAAGAAGAGCTATTACAACTTCTCGCGCGTGGGGAAGCCTGAAAAGATCACCACGGATACGGCACCGCTTGGCAGCTTCAACACGGGCGATTGCTTCGAGGATTCCAATGGCAATGGCAGTTACGACAGCAGCGCCGGCTCCACGGGCCTTGGTGGAGCTGATGATATCGTCTTCTATCAGGTAACCGTGTCCATGCCCCGCCTGTTCCCGATGGCCAAACTGCTGGGCTGGAGTGCAACCCAGACCGCCACGGCCAACGCCACCATCCGCAACCAGCCCTGGTCCAACCAGGCAACATTGCCGATCATCTGCACATGACCCCGATCCACCTTTCCCTCGCGCGCTGGGCGCGCCATCTGCGCGACGACCAGTCGGGCCTGGCCCTTATTGAGTTTGCCTATTCCTTGCCGGTGCTGATGGTGTTGTCGATGGGTGGGCTGGAAATCGCCAATCTGGCGACCGCCCATATGCGCGTCAGCCAGATCGCGATGCTGGTCGCCGACAATGCCTCCCGCGAGCGAACCTCGATCGATGAGGCCGACATCAACGAGATTTTCACTGGCGCGGAATTGGCCGGTGCCAACCTCAAGAACTTCAAGGCAAACACCCGCATCTTCCTGTCCGATCTGGAACCCAACAACCAGACGGGCAGCAACGCCGGCCAGTATATAAGATGGCAGCGCTGCTGGGGCAGCGGCAGTTTCACATCAAGCTACGGCAAAGCGGGTGATGGCACGAACGATGCGACGTTGAGGGATGGCCTGGGCCCTGACACCACGGCCGCGACCAAGATCACTTCGGGCGGCGGCACGGCTGTCATGTTCGTGGAAGTCGCCTATACCTATCAGCCGCTGATCTCGAACGACATTTTCGGTTCGAAAACCATTCGCTATACCAGCGCCTTCAACGTGCGCGAGCGGACCGATCAGGCGATGAAGAATGCGGGCAGCCTGCCCAACAGCCAGATCGCCTCCTGCCCTGCCTGACCGCAAGCGGACAACGAACCGATAGAAAAAGGGGCGATCCGATCGGACCGCCCCTTTTTCATTCTTACTTGTAGCAGACCTTCTTGGCCGCTTCGACCACGCGGGCCGCGTCGATCAGCGCCAGCTTTTCGAGGTTGGCGGCATAAGGCAGCGGCACATCCTCGTTGGTGACACGCAGGACCGGGGCGTCGAGATCGTCGAAGCCCTTTTCCATCACGACGGCAGCGATTTCCGATGCGATCGAGCAGGTCGGCCAGCCTTCTTCCACCACCACCAGGCGGTTGGTCTTCTTGAGGCTTTCCAGAACCGTCGCGGTGTCGAGCGGACGCAGCGTGCGCAGGTCGATCACCTCGGCATCGATGCCTTCGGCAGCAAGCTGCTCGGCCGCGTCGAGCGCCAGGCCCACGCCGATCGAGTAGCTCACCAGGGTCACGTCCTTGCCCGGACGCATGATGCGCGCCTTGCCGATCGGCAGGACATAGTCGTCGACCTTGGGTACGTCGAAGCTGCGACCGTAGAGAAGTTCATTCTCCAGGAACACGACCGGATCGGTCGAGCGGATCGCGGCCTTAAGCAGGCCCTTGGCATCGGCCGCGTCATAGGGCGCGATGACGATCAGGCCGGGAACTGCTGCGTACCAGGGGCCGTAGTTCTGCGAGTGCTGCGCGCCGACGCGGCTGGCCGCGCCGTTGGGACCACGGAACACGATCGGGCAGCGCATCTGGCCACCGGACATATAGTTGGTCTTGGCCGCCGAGTTGATGATGTGGTCGATCGCCTGCATGGCGAAGTTGAACGTCATGAACTCGATCACCGGACGCAGGCCACCCATGGCCGCGCCCGAACCGATGCCGGCAAAGCCATATTCGGTGATCGGCGTGTCGATGACGCGCTTGGGACCGAATTCGTCGAGCAGGCCCTGGGTCACCTTGTAGGCGCCCTGATATTCAGCGACTTCCTCGCCCATCACGAAGACGCGCGGGTCCGACCGCATTTCCTCGGCCATGGCGTCGCGCAGCGCTTCGCGCACGGTGGTCTTGACGAACTCGGTGCCGGCCGGGAGGTCCGGATCCTGCACGGTCGCCTTGGCTTCCGACGCCAGCTTGGAGGTGCCGCTTTCCGCCTTCTTGGGCGCTTCTTCGGCCTTGGGGGCTTCAGCCTTGGGCGCAGGTGCCGGAGCAGCCTCCCCGCCCTCGCCCGCCATCGTCGCGATGACGGTGCCGACCTTCACGCCCTCGGTGCCTTCGGCAATCACGATCTGGCCGATCTTGCCTTCGTCGACGGCTTCGAATTCCATCGTCGCCTTGTCGGTCTCGATCTCGGCGAGAATGTCGCCGGACTTCACTTCATCGCCTTCCTTCACCAGCCACTTGGCCAGCGTGCCCTCTTCCATCGTCGGCGAGAGCGCCGGCATCTTGATTTCGATACCCATTAATATTGCTCCACCAGCACGTCGGTATAGAGTTCATGCATCTCAGGTTCGGGCGAGGTTTCGGCGAAATCGGCCGCCTCGGCGACGATCTTGCGGATATCCTGATCGATGACCTTGATCTCGTCCTCGCTGACGCCGGCATCGATCAGATATTTCTTCACGCCCTCGATCGGGTCGCTGTTGTCGCGCACCGCCTGGACCTCGTCACGCGAACGATATTTGGCCGGATCGGACATGGAGTGGCCGCGATAGCGGTAGGTCTTCATTTCGAGCAGGATCGGGCCATTGCCGCCCTGGACCCACTTGAGCGCTTCCTCGGTCGCACCGCGCACCGCCAGAACGTCCATGCCGTCGACCTGGATGCCGGGGATGCGGAAGCTCTCGCCACGGCGATAGAGCTGGTCTTCCGACGAGGCGCGGTTGACGCTGGTGCCCATGGCATATTGGTTGTTCTCGATCACGAAGATGATCGGGAGCTTCCACAGTTCGGCCATGTTGAACGATTCGTAGACCTGGCCCTGGTTGGCCGCGCCGTCGCCGAAATAGGCAACGCACACGCCGCCATCGTCATTATATTTGTGGGCGAAGGCCAGGCCTGCGCCGAGCGACACCTGGGCGCCGACGATGCCGTGGCCGCCATAGAATTTATGCTCGACGCTGAACATGTGCATCGAACCGCCCTTGCCGCGCGAAATGCCGGCTTCGCGGCCGGTCAGTTCGGCCATGATGACCTTGGGATCGATGCCATAGGCGAGCATGTGGCCATGGTCGCGGTAGCCGGTGATCACGCTGTCCTTGCCGGGCTTCAATGCCGACTGGATGCCGACCGCAACCGCTTCCTGGCCGATATAGAGGTGACAGAAACCGCCGATGAAACCCAGACCATAAAGCTGGCCGGCCTTTTCCTCGAAGCGGCGGATCAGAACCATCTGCCGATAGAATTCCAGCAGCTCTTCCTTGCTGGCCTTGTAGTCGGTGGGCGTTTCGGGGCGCGGACGATTATGGTCCGCACCGGCCGGCACTGCGGCCTTTGCCTTTGCGCTGTCGGCGCGCGGCGTGGTTGGTTTCGCCAAGGCTATTATCCTTTTGCGTGGGTAGGATGGAAGGAAGCCCGATATGCGTCAGAGTTGCATAGATTGCAACGGCGGACCCCACGGAATCCCGGCATAATGAATGTCGCGAGTGCAAAAACGACAATCCATGACAACGCTGTCGAAAACGGGTCACGAACGGCTGGCAACAAAATGTTGCCGCGACATGATTTTACCAAATAAATGGAAAGCGCACCCCGTCGGCGTGCGGATCAGTTCAGCGGAACGATCACTTCGTCATGGTGAATCACGCCGAGCTGACGACGGATCAGCTCGTCCGACAGGTCGGGATCGACGCGGCGCGGATTGAGCAGATCGACCCGGTTGCGCAGCTCCTGGCGATGCAGCTGGACGATCTTGAGTTCAGCCTTCGCATCGCGCAGCTGGCGCGAATAATCGCCCCAGGCAAGCACGCCATTGGAGCCCAGCACCACATAGCCGGCGAAGAACAGCAGCAACAGCACCGCGATTGCCGGCCCGAGGGCCGACATCAATAGCATGCGGAGCTTCGCGATATGCGCCATGAATCGCTTGAATCACAGGATTCGACCGGTCGCAAGCAAAAACATGCCCGATGCGACCAGCCGAATCCCTAACCTGAAATCAGCCGTGGATCAGCGGAAGATCGAACGACCGGCATAGACCGCCATGTCGCCCAGTTCTTCCTCGATGCGGATCAGCTGATTATACTTGGCAAGCCGGTCCGAACGGGCGAGCGAGCCGGTCTTGATCTGACCGCAATTGGTGGCGACAGCGAGGTCGGCGATGGTCGAATCCTCGGTCTCGCCCGAACGGTGCGACATGACCGCCGTGTAGCGGGCACGATGCGCCATATCGACGGCAGCGAGCGTCTCCGACAGCGTGCCGATCTGGTTGACCTTCACCAGCAGCGAGTTGGCCAGCCCCTTGCCGATGCCCATCGACAGGCGGGCTGGGTTGGTGACGAACAGATCGTCGCCGACCAGCTGGACCTTGTCACCGATCTTGTCGGTCAGTGCCTTCCAGCCCTCGAAATCATCCTCGCTCATGCCGTCTTCGATCGATTTGATCGGATAGTCGGCGGCCAGCGCGGCGAGATAGTCGGCCATTTCGACCGGCGAGAGCGACAGGCCTTCGCCCGAAATCTCATATTTGCCGTTCTTGAAGAATTCGGTCGCTGCGCAGTCCAGCGCCAGCACGACATCGTCACCGGGCTTGTAGCCGGCCTTTTCGACCGACAGCATGATGAAGTCGAGCGCATCGCGGGTCGAGGCGATGTTGGGGGCAAAGCCGCCCTCGTCACCGACCGAGGTCGCCAGGCCCTTGTCGTGCAGGCCCTTCTTGAGGGTGTGGAAGATTTCCGAACCGATGCGCACGGCGTCGGCGATGCTCTCCGCACCGACCGGCATGATCATGAATTCCTGGAAGTCGATCGGATTGTCGGCATGCTCGCCGCCGTTGATGATGTTCATCATCGGCACCGGCAGGACATGCGAGGAGACGCCGCCGACATAGCGATAGAGCGGCAGGCCGCGCGCGTCGGCGGCAGCCTTGGCGGTGGCCAGCGACACGCCCAGGATCGCGTTGGCGCCCAGACGCGACTTGTTCTCGGTGCCGTCGAGCGCGATCATCGCGGCATCGACTTCGCCCTGGTCTTCGGCGTCGAGGCCGATGAGCTGCTCGGCAATTTCGTCATTGACGGCGGCGACAGCGGCCAGCACGCCCTTACCCAGATACTTGCTCTTGTCGCCGTCGCGCTTTTCGACCGCCTCATAGGCACCGGTCGACGCGCCCGAGGGCACGGCGGCGCGGCCGAAGCTGCCATCTTCCAGCATCACATCGACTTCGACGGTCGGATTGCCGCGGCTGTCGAGAATCTGGCGGGCGTGGATATCGAGAATGGCGGTCATGATCGCTCCCTGATCTGGGCCCGGACACGCGCCGGGCGGCCTTTTCGCGGCCCCGCTTAGCCAGCAGCCCCAAACTTGGCAATCCGGGGGACTTGCCATCGGACAAAAAATGCCGATGCTCAAAATAGTAACGGCGCCGGAACTGTAGGCCGCCGCCAAGCATTAGGATCATGACAGCCCGCCCCGCGCGGGACCATGAGGTTGAGCTTTAGGGAGACTTTGGACAATGGCCGACACCCCGGAAACCCCGCCCGTCAAGCGCGCGAAGAAGGCGGTTGCCGCCAAGGCGAAGCCGGCGTCGACCAAGGCCTCCACCCCGGCCGTCAAGGCCGCGCCGGTGAAGAAGGCCGCCACCCGCAAGGCCCCCGCAAAGCCCGGAAACGGGGCCGCCCATGGCTGGTCCGCGCAGATCGCCCCGATCAAGGCGCAAGCCGAAAAGGCCGCCAAGGCCGCAACCGATAAGATCAATTCGGTCGACTGGAAGGCGCATATCGATCCGATCAAGGAACAGGCCGGCAAGACCGCCAAGTCTGCGGCAAGCAGTGCCAAGGACAAGACCGGTTCGGCCATGCAGAGCCTGTCGAAGCTGATTGCGGACACCGCCGGCACGGTCGATGCGAAGCTCGGCCCGCAATATGGCGATTATGCCCGCCAGGCGGCGGAATCGGTGGCCAGTGCTGCAGATACGCTGGATAGCAAGGACGTCGACCAGTTGATGACCGAGGCGCGTGATTTCGTGCGCAAGAGCCCGGCCGTTGCCATCGGCGCGGCCGCCGTGGTCGGCTTCGTGCTGATGCGCCTTGCCAAGGGATCGTCCGACGGCCGCGCCTATGCGCAGGCGGAGGTCGAGCGCCAGAAGCTGCGCGCGGGCATTGCCGGCGCCGGCGTCCGTAACGCCGCGATCCTGGGGATCGTCGCCCTGATGCTGCTGTTCGCCGCGATCGTGACCCTGTTGATCGGGTTGGTGATTGCGCTGTCCGCGATGATCGGGCCGCTCTGGGCAACGCTGGCGGTGTTCGGCGGCGCCGTACTGATCGCCGTCCTGCTGCTGCTGCTGGCCAAGGGGCAGATCAGCCATATGTTGAAGACGATCAAGTCATGAGCCGGGAACAGGCCTATCGCGAAGCGACCGAACGCGCGGCACATCTGCGCAGCAAGGCGGTCCTGAGCCTTGCCGATGCCCAGGCGCGGATCGCACCCGATCGGCTGAAGGCCGATGCCGAGGCGAAGATCACGGCGACTGCGCTCGACGGCGTCGCCTATGTCGGTGCCAAGGTGCGCCAGCGGCCGGTTGCCACCGGCGCGGCCGCAACCGGCATCGTCCTGTTTCTCTTCCGCCGCCCCCTCACGGCACTTTTCGGACGCCTGTTCGTTCGACTGAGGAACCGTAACACGGAAATTTCGGAGATTGATGATGGCTGACATCCGCGCCCAACTGACCCGCGTCCGCGAAGCGGCCAATGACGCCGCCGGCAGCGCGACCGACATGATCAAGGACAGCACCGGCAAGGCGCGCGAAAGCGCCGGCGAACTGATCCAGACCGGCAAGGACAAGGCGAGCGAGGCCTATGGCGACGCGCGCGACCGGGGCCAGCGGGTCGCTGCCCGCGCCAACGAGATCATTCAGGAGCATCCGGTTGCGGCTGTTGCCGGCGCGGTGGCGGCCGGCGCGGTCATCGCCTGGATGTTCCCCAAGAGCCGGAAGGTGATGAAGGCGCTGCCGGGCCTGGCCGCCACCGCCGGCGCACGTGTGCTGGAAGCCGCCGCCACCGCCCGTACCGCCGCGAGCGAGAATAGCGAGTCGCTGCGCCATAATGCGGGTGAAGCGCTGGCCAGTGCGCGGGACAATGCCGGCGAAGCGCTGAACAAGGCCCGCGAAACGGCAAGCCATGCGCTGTCGAGCGCCAAGGAAAGCGCAAGCGACACCGCAGCAGCGGCCCGTGACGCTGCGGCATCGGCCGATCTTGGCGGCAAGGCATCAAAGCTGGCGGACGAACTGGTGGCGCTCGTCTCCACCCGCGTCGAGGCGCTGGGCGACGCGATCAAGGCGCGATTGCCGAAAAGCTAATCGCGATTGCCGCAAACGCAATCGACACATAGGCCGCTTTCCTTGGCGGATCGCAGGGACGATGCTAAGGCACCGCGATCAGTCAAAGGAGAACATATAACGCCATGAGCAAGATGCATCTGGTGATGGGTGGCCGCGTAACCAACCCGCAGACGCTGGAATTCCAGGACCTGAGCAAGGTCGATCTGGTTGGCGTCTTCCCCGACTATGCCTCGGCCGAAAAGGCCTGGCGCGGCGCGGCGCAGCGCACCGTCGATGACGCCGAAATGCGTTATGTGATCGTCCATCTGCACCGTCTGCTGGAGCCTGAACTGCCGGCAGCCTGATGGCCCGTTTCGGGCGAGACCGGATCATGCCCCGGTTTCGCCCGAACACATATTATCGAACGATCAATTGATAGCCTGGGGCCGTTTGCGGAAGCGCCAGCGCAGCAAGGGCCGGGTCAAGGCCAGCCCTGCAAGGAAGCCGCCGATATGCGCGGCAATCGCGATCTGACCCAGATCGCCCAATCCCCCCGCCGTCGCCACGCCGATCATCAGCTGGATCGCGATCCAGGCGGCCGCCAGCCACAGCACCCGCACGAAATTGGCCGACAACGGCCCGATCCGCCGCACCTGTTGCTGGCTGTAGAGCAGCGCATAGGTTGCGATGATCGCGGAAATGGCGCCACTCGCCCCGACCATCGGATTGGTCGATTCCGGCGTGATCGCCCATTGCGCGAAGCAGGCGGCATAGGCGCCGACGACATAGAGGATCAGCGTGCCGGTGCGGCCCAGCACATGTTCGACCTGCCGCCCGCAGAAAAGCAGCATCAGCAGGTTGAAGGCGATATGCAGCCAGCCGGCATGGACGAAGGTGCAACTGAGCGGCGTCAGCCACCAGGGCACCGCCGCCATGCCGTCCAGCAGGCCGGGGTTGCCAATGCGGGCGGGAATGAACCCGCCCAGCAAGGCCGCATTGTCGATCTGCCCGGTTGCCAGCAGCAACAGGAACAGGACGAACGTGACCAGCGCGATCGCATTGGTCGTGCGTCCGGCAGGCAGTTTCATGGGATCAGATGAACGCGATCTTGTCGACCAGGTAGAATTTGTCGCCCGACGGGACCGACACTTCCACCTCGTCACCGACCTCGCGGCCGATCAGCGCACGGCCCAGCGGGCTGTTATAGCTGATCATGCCCGCCTTGGCGTCCGCCTCGGCCTGGCCCACGATCTGATATTTGACCGGCTTGTCGTCCTCGTCCAGCAGGGTCACGGTCGCGCCGAACACGATCTTGTTACCCGACAGGGTGGTCGGATCGATGATCTGGGCGCGCGACAACTTGTCTTCCAGGTCGGAAATCGTTGCCTCGACCTGCCCCTGCCGTTCCTTGGCGGCGTGATACTCGGCATTTTCCGACAGGTCGCCGTGGGCACGAGCTTCCTCGATGGCGTCCACGATCAGAGGGCGCTCGGCCTTCAGTTCGCGGAGCTGCGCATTGAGCTTGTCATAGCCCACCTGCAGCATCGGCATCTTCTCGACGGTCGCCATTATTGCAAATCCTTCGTCAAAACTTCCCTTTGGCGGCGCCGAACGTGGCGCCACCCGCAGCATGCTTCCTGGTGAAGGGGATCAGGCGTGCGACCCGGGATAATAGGACTGGAGCGAGCGCACTTCAAGGGCGCGGTCCCGCAAAGCCTCGATTGCGTCCGCCGCAGCGACGCTGGCGGTCGCGGTGGTGAAACTTGCAATCTTTGCGCGTAGAGCACTGGTGCGGATTGCCTTGCTGTCCTTCAGGGACTGCCAGCCTTCGGTGGTGTTGAAGATCAGCTGCACGTCGCCATCGGTGATCCGGTCGACGATGTGCGGGCGCCCTTCGGCCACCTTGTTCACATGCTCGACGGCAATCCCCTGCCCTTCCAGATAGGTCGCGGTGCCGCCGGTCGCGATGATGGTGAAGCCCATGCCCGCCAGCTTCTGCACCGCCGGCAGGATCACCGGCTTGTCGCTGTCCTTGACCGACACGAAGACGGTGCCGCTGGTCGGCAGCACGGTGCCCGCACCCAGCTGCGCCTTGGCAAAGGCGGTCGCAAAATTGCTGTCGATGCCCATGACTTCGCCGGTGCTCTTCATTTCCGGCGAGAGCACGGGGTCGACGCCGGGGAAGCGGTTGAACGGGAAGACGGCTTCCTTGACCGCGACATGGTCGATCGCGTTGCGATCGATCCTGGGCAGATCCTTGATCTTTTCACCGGCCATCACGCGCGAGGCGATCTTGGCGATCGGGGTGCCGATCGCCTTGGCGACGAAGGGTACGGTCCGGCTGGCGCGCGGATTGACCTCGATCAGATAGACGATGCCATCCTTGACCGCGAACTGGATGTTCATCAGGCCACGGACCGACAGGGCACGGGCCAGCACTTCGGTCTGACGCTCGATCTCGGCAATCACCTCGTCCGACAGGCTGTAGGGCGGCAGCGAGCAGGCCGAGTCACCGGAGTGAACGCCGGCTTCCTCGATATGCTGCAGCACGCCGGCGACGACCACATCGTCGCCGTCACACAGCGCATCGACGTCGACCTCGACCGCATCACGCAGATACTGGTCGATCAGCACCGGGGAGTCGCCCGACACCTGCACGGCGGTGGTGATATATTCTTCCAGCTGGGCCTGGCCGTCGACGATTTCCATGGCGCGACCGCCAAGGACATAGGACGGACGCATCAGCACCGGATAGCCGATGCGGTTGGCGACCGCGATCGCCTCCTCGCGGCTGCGGGCGATGCCGTTGGCCGGCTGGCGCAGCTTCAGCTTGTCGATCAGCGCGGCGAAACGCTCGCGATCCTCGGCCAGGTCGATCGCGTCCGGGCTGGTGCCCAGGATCGGGATGCCGGCATCTTCCAGCGCCTGCGCGAGCTTGAGCGGCGTCTGGCCGCCAAACTGCACCAGCACGCCCGCCAGCGTCCCCTTCGACATTTCGACATGCAGGATTTCCAGCACGTCTTCGGCCGTCAGCGGTTCGAAATAGAGGCGGTCGGACGTGTCATAATCGGTCGACACGGTTTCCGGGTTGCAGTTGACCATGATCGTCTCATAGCCGGCTTCGCTCAGCGCAAAGCAGGCATGGACGCAGCAATAGTCGAACTCGATGCCCTGGCCGATGCGGTTGGGACCACCGCCCAGGATGACGACCTTCTTGCGGTCGCTGGGCTGCGCCTCATTCTCCGGCTCGCCGAAGATCGGGGCTTCATAGGTCGAATACATGTAGGGCGTCTTCGCCTCGAACTCGGCGGCACAGGTGTCGATGCGCTTGAACACCGGACGCACGCCCAGCTTGTGGCGCAGGCTGCGCACTTCGTCCTCGGTGACGCCGCCGGTCATGGCGACGACGGCATCGTGGATCAGGCCGCTGCCGCGGGCGACGCCGCGCTCATTGCCGCGCAGATTGGCGGACTTGAGCGCCAGCCAGGCGAGACGCTTGTCGGAAAAGCCCATGGCCTTGAGGCGGCGCATGCCGTCCGCGTCGCGCGGCAGGCCATGTTCCAGCACCTCATTTTCGGCCTCGACGATTTCCTTGAGGCGCTCCAGGAACCAGGGGTCGAACTTGGCGATATTGTGGATTTCCGCGACGGTCAGACCTTCACGCAGCGCCTGCGCGGCGACCAGCAGACGATCGGGCGTCGGCTGTGCCAGGGCGGCGATGATGTCGTCCTTGGGCGCGCCGACCAGATGATCGACCTGGTTGAAGCCCGACAGGCCGGTTTCCAGACCGCGCAGCGCCTTCTGCATCGATTCATGGATGTTGCGGCCGATCGCCATGACTTCGCCGACCGACTTCATGGCGGTACCCAGCAGCGGCTCGGCACCCTTGAACTTTTCGAAGGCGAAGCGCGGGATCTTGGTCACGACATAGTCGATGGTCGGCTCGAACGAGGCCGGGGTCGCGCCGGTAATGTCATTCTCGATCTCGTCGAGCGTATAGCCGACGGCCAGCTTCGCCGCGACCTTGGCGATCGGGAAGCCGGTCGCCTTCGACGCGAGCGCCGAGGAACGCGACACGCGCGGGTTCATCTCGATGACGACCAGGCGGCCATCCTTGGGATTGACCGCAAACTGGACGTTGGAACCGCCGGTCTCGACGCCGATCTCGCGCAGCACCGCCAGGCTGGCGTTGCGCATGATCTGATATTCCTTGTCGGTCAGCGTCAACGCCGGCGCGACGGTGATGGAGTCGCCGGTATGGACGCCCATCGGATCGACATTCTCGATCGAGCAGATGATGATGGAATTGTCGTTGCGATCGCGCACGACTTCCATCTCATATTCCTTCCAGCCGAGGAGCGATTCCTCGATCAGGACTTCGGTGGTCGGCGAGGCATCCAGGCCGCCGCGGACGATGTTCATGAACTCGTCGCGATTATAGGCGATGCCGCCGCCGGTGCCGCCCATGGTGAAGCTGGGACGGATGATCGAGGGAAGGCCGGTAAACTCCAGCGCTTCCATCGCCTCTTCCATGGTGTGGGCGATGCGCGAGCGGGCCGATTCCAGGCCGATCTTGTCCATGGCGTCGCGGAACTTGATCCGGTCCTCCGCCTTGTCGATCGCCTCGGCATCGGCGCCGATCATCTGGACACCGAACTTCTCCAGCGTGCCGTCGTTGAACAGCGCCAGCGCCGTGTTGAGCGCGGTCTGGCCGCCCATCGTCGGCAGCACCGCATCGGGCCGCTCCTTCTCGATGATCTTGGCCACGATTTCGGGCGTGATCGGCTCGACATAGGTCGCGTCGGCAAATTCCGGATCGGTCATGATGGTGGCCGGGTTGGAATTCACCAGGATGATGCGATAGCCCTCTTCCTTCAGCGCCTTGACCGCCTGCGTGCCCGAATAATCGAACTCGCACGCCTGGCCGATGATGATCGGACCAGCGCCGATGATGAGGATGGAGGAGATGTCGGTTCTTTTAGGCATCGGGCTTTTCGCAATCCAGTTGCATGCGTTGTGGCTTAATCGGGAAGCCGGACCAGTGAAGTTTTTTAAGAAGCTTCGAAAGGGGCGGAGCGCCATCGCTGGCTTTGAACGTTATTCTTTCGCAGTTGTGTTCGGCGACCTCGCGCTTGACCAAATTCCAACCCATTGGCTCGGCTCGCTTTGCAATCCGGTCGCACATCCAACCTGCTGCACAGTACTGAAAGTACTTTATGTCATCGCAATCAAAAGCTTCGATTTTTCGAAGATCAACGATGAACTTGGCCAGCAGCGAGCCCGCCAGAAAAATGAGGAATACCGTCATGAGAACGGCTCTCCAATTGACGAAGAGCCAATCGAGCATCAATGCACGCCCCCCGCCTGCGCCTCGCAACCCCAGCCGTCATATTCGACGCCGCAGAGGATTTCGATCTGGAGGCATTTCCGGGTCAGCGCGCGGATCGAGGCTTCGTCGACCGGCTGCACGCATTCCAGGAACAGGAACAGGTCGCCTTCCTCATCTTCCTCGCGGTCCAGTTCGACGAAGCCGAACTGGCTGGCGATGGTCAGGACGCGCTCGAAATCCTTCTCGCTGCCCCGGAAGCTGACATCCACGGGCCGCGCGATGCGCGCGACGTCGCCGTTGCGCTTGAGGTTGGCGAGAACCTCACGGTCGGCCTCCCACTCTGCAGCAAGGCGCGCTTCATCAACCGGGGGCAGGTTCTGGCTCACGCCGCGACCACGCCCTTGAGGCCATCGACGAACTTCCTGAACAGGTAGAAGCTGTCCTGCGGCCCCGGCGAGGCTTCAGGATGATATTGCACCGAGAAAGCGTTCTTGTCGGTCAGCTCGATGCCGCAATTGCTGCCGTCGAACAGCGACACATGGGTCGAGCGGGCATTGGCAGGCAGCGTGTCGACATCGACGGCGAAACCATGGTTCATGCTGGTGATTTCGACCAGGCCGTCCGACAGACGCTTGACCGGATGGTTGGCGCCGCGATGGCCCTGATGCATCTTGATCGTCCTGGCGCCAACGGCGAGGCCCAGAAGCTGGTGGCCAAGGCAGATGCCGAAGACGGGGATGTCGGCGGCCAGTACCTGCTGGATCACCGGCACGGCATATTCGCCGGTCGCGGCCGGATCGCCCGGTCCGTTCGACAGGAACACGCCGTCGGGATTGAGCGCCTTGACCTGATCGAAGGTCGCGGTGGCGGGCAGCACGGTGACGCGCGCGCCGGCCTTCACCAGATTGCGGAAGATGTTGTTCTTCGCGCCATAATCGATGGCGACGACATGGGGGCGTTCCTCACCCGCTTCATTGAGGCCATAGCCATGGCCGATGTTCCAGATGCCGTCCTTCCACAGGCGGCTTTCCTTGCCCGTGACTTCGATGGCGAGGTCCATGCCTTCAAGGCCGGGCCAGGCAGCCGCCTTGGCAGCGAGCGCGGCGATGTCGAAATTGCCGTCGGGATCATGGGCGATGACGACGTTGGGCGCGCCCTTCTCGCGGATCATGCGGGTCAATGCGCGGGTGTCGACACCAGCGAGGCCGATGCGGCCCTTTTCCTTCATCCACTGGTCGAACGGTTCGACATTGCGGAAATTGCTGGGCGCGGTGACGTCCTGACGCACGATGCAGCCCAGCGCATAGGGGCTGTCAGCTTCGACGTCGTCGAGATTGGTGCCGACATTGCCGATATGCGGGAAGGTGAAGGTGATGATCTGCCCGGCATAGGAGGGGTCGGTCATGATCTCCTGATAGCCGGTGATCGAGGTGTTGAAGCAGAGTTCGCCGACCGCGTCGCCGACCGCGCCGAAGCCGCGACCGAAGACGGCGGAGCCATCGGCAAAAACCAATACCCCTGTCGCTCCTTTGGGCACAATGAGGGTCTTGGCGTCAGCCATGGTCTGCGGTCCTTTATGCTTTTGCGGGAACCCGTCTGGTGCGGGTTAAACGGCCGGTCACCTATTCCCGCAACGCGTGAAGGTCAACGTCTGTTAAAAATCTCTTTTCGCATTATATCTACTCCTTTCCCGAGAAACAGGATTAATTCGCCCATGATTCGCGACACCATCAAGAGCGCCCAAGTGGAGTCCATGAAGGCCGGCGACAAGGATCGCCTGGCTGCCGTGCGCCTGATCCTGGCCAAGCTCAAGGATCGCGACATCGAACTGCGCACCGCCAGCAATGTGCCCGACGACGACACCGTCGTGGTCGAGGTGCTGCAGAAGATGGTGAAGCAGCGCCGCGAATCGATCGACATGTTCAAGAGCGGTGGCCGCGACGAACTGGCCGCCAAGGAACAGGCCGAGCTGGACGTGATCGAAACCTTCCTGCCTGCACAGCTGAGCGAGGACGAGACCAAGGCGGCGATCGAGGGCATCAAGGCCGAGATTGGCGCGGAAAGCGTCAAGGACATGGGCAAGGTGATGGCCGTGCTCAAGGAACGCCATGGCGCCGTGATCGACATGAGCAAGGCGAGTGGGCTGGTGAAGGCGGCTTTGTCCTAACCTCGCGCTCGTGACTTCCCCTCCCGCTTGCGGGAGGGGTCAGGGGAGGGCATGTTCATGACCGATGGACAAAGGCTATGCTCGCCCTACCGCGAAAGCCCGCGCGCTGCGCAATAATGCCACGGAAGCCGAGCGCGCTCTGTGGCAGGTGATCAGCGCCCGCAAGATTTCCGGCATCCGCTTCAACCGTCAGGTGCCAATCGGCCCTTTCATCTGCGATTTCGTAGCCCGCGCGATCGGCCTGGTGATTGAGGTGGATGGCGGACAGCACAATGATGCCGTCGACGCTGATCGGACGCGCCATATCGAAGCACGAGGCTTTCGCGTGATCCGTTTCTGGAACAATGATGTTCTTGGCAATATCGAAGGCGTGACTGAGGAAATTGAACGGGTGATTGCGGACATGCCCTCCCCCGATTTGGGTAAACAGCGCCCCGCGCTGTTTAGGCCAAGCCGGGGGCTTGACCGACCCAAATCGCCCTCCCGCATGCGGGAGGGGAGATTTTGACCCTCACGCCCCAATGGCTGGACGAGCTGCGCGCGCGGACGTCGCTGTCGACGTTGATCGGCAAGACCGTGAAGGTGCAGAAGGCGGGCCGCGAATATAAGGCCTGCTGCCCCTTCCATAACGAGAAGACGCCCAGCTTCACGATCAACGACGAGAAGGGCTTTTATCACTGCTTCGGTTGCGGCGCACATGGCGATGCGATCCGCTGGATGACCGACCAGCGCGGCCTGCCCTTCATGGAGGCGGTAAAGGAGCTGGCCGCGACCGCCGGCATGGAGGTGCCCGCGGCCGATCCGCGCGCGGCCAAGCGCGCCGAGCAGGCCAAGGGGCTGCATGACGCGATGGCGGCGGCGCAGAACTTCTTCGAGGACCAGCTTGGCGGCATCGACGGCGGCGACGCCCGCGCCTATCTCGCCAAGCGCGGCATCACCGACGCGACCCGGCGCACGTTCGGCTTTGGCTATTCGCCGGATTCGCGTGGCAAGCTCAAGACATCGCTGCGCGATTTTGGCGAGCCGATGCTGGTCGAGGCCGGCTTGCTCATCGACCCTGACGGCGAACGTGACACATATGACCGATTCCGCGGTCGCCTCATGCTGCCGATCCGCGATATTCGCGGGCGGGTTATCGCCTTTGGCGGCCGCATCATCGGCCAGGGCGAACCCAAATATCTGAACTCGCCCGACACGCCGCTCTTCGACAAGGGGCGCACCCTCTACAATATCGACCGCGCCTCCCCCGCCAGCCGGCAGAGTGGCCGGGTGATCGTGGTCGAGGGCTATATGGACGTGATCGCGCTCGCCCAGGCCGGTTTCGGCGATGCGGTCGCGCCGCTCGGCACGGCGCTGACCGAGCATCAGATCGAACGATTGTGGAAGATGGTCGAGGTGCCGATATTGTGCTTCGACGGCGATGCGGCCGGGCAGAAGGCGGCGATCCGCGCGGCGACGCGCGCCCTCCCCCTGCTGCGCCCTGGTCACAGCCTGGCCTTCGCCACCCTGCCCGCCGGGCAAGACCCCGACGACCTGCTCCGCGCCGAAGGGCCGCGCGCGATGGACGCCGTGCTGGCTGGCGCCCAGCCGCTGGTCGATCGGCTGTGGGAGCATGAGCAGAATGTCGGTCCGCTCGACACGCCCGAGCAGAAGGCCGCGCTCAAGCAGCGCCTGGCCGCCCATAGCGACTCGATCCAGCATCCCGATGTCCGTGCGCTCTATGGCCAGGCATTCCGGGAGCGCTATGACGCGCTCTTCTTTGCCCGGCCGGATCGCTTCGGCGGCGGTCCGCGCGCGCCGCGCGGCGCTGGCGGCGGCGGTGCCCGCGCCGGCTGGCAACGCGACAAGAAGGGCAATTGGAAGCCCCCCGTCCCGCCCGCCGGCAACGAGGCGCGCGAGATCGGCGCGAGCGGCATGGAACATCGGCTGCTGCGGGCGATATTGGCCAGCCTGCTGCGCGATCCGGAGCAGATTGCCCTGCACCGCGAGACGCTGTCAGGCCTGCGAATCGGCGATCCCGCGCTGGCGCGATTGCTGGATGCGATGATCGCCGCATCCTTCCGCAAAGAAACAGTTGAAACGCAGGCCCTCCTTACCATATTGGGGCAAGGTGACTTGTATAATATGGCTAAGGGGATGCTCCGGGCCGATACGTTCACATTCACCCCACATAGGATGACAACCGACCCCAGTCGCGTGCAACGCGACCTGGACGAGGCCATCCGGGTGATGGCGCAAGGACCGGAGCTGGAAACGGCGCTGGTGGAGGCTACTAGACGGTTCGAGAGCGACTTCAGCGAAGAGAATTTCGCTGAACAGCAGCGCATCCGCGCGCTGAAAGCCGATCACGACAGCCGCCTGGCGGAACTGGCGCAGTCCGAAGACATTGTTTGATTGAGGCTCGTTCCTGTCGGGACGACGGAGTTAAGGCGAATAGATGGCGACCAAGGCGAACAGCAAGAATGGCGGGATGGGCGATGGCGAGGATGGCGATGCCCCCCTGCTCGACCTCAACGAAGCGTCCGTCAAGAAGCTGATCGCCCGCGCGAAGAAGCGCGGCTACATCACCTATGACGAACTGAACGACGCCCTGCCGCAGGACCAGATGTCCTCCGAGCAGATCGAAGACATCATGTCGGCGCTCAACGAGATGGGCGTCAACATCGTCGAGAATGAAGAGGCGAGCGAAGACGGCGATGAGCAGCGCGAGCGCGAGGAAGCCGACGACGCCGACGATGATTCGAGCGACGATGACGGCCCCAAGCTCGTCACCGAGAAGAAGAAGGAAACGGTCGATCGCACCGACGATCCCGTGCGCATGTATCTGCGCGAGATGGGCGCTGTCGAACTGCTCAGCCGCGAGGGCGAAATCGCTATCGCCAAGCGCATCGAGGCCGGTCGCGACACGATGATCCTGGGTCTGTGCGAAAGCCCGACCACCTTCAACGCGATCATCGAATGGTCGACCGCGCTCAACAATGGCGAGATGCAGCTGCGCGAGATCCTCGATCTCGACGCCATGCTGTCCAAGGATCCTGCTCCTGAAAATATGGAGGAAGGCGCCGAGGACGACGATGGAGAGATCAGCGAGAAGACCGCTGGCCCCAGCTTCAAGGAAGAGGAAGAGCCGGAGGAGGAATCCGCCGACGGCGACGAGGACGAGGATGGTGCGCCCCGCGCCGGCCGCGAGGAGGACGAGGAAGAGGACAACACCCTGTCCCTCGCCCAGATGGAAGAGACTTTGAAGCCGATGGCGCTGGAGAAGTTCGCGACCATCACCGAAATCTTCCGCGCCTTCTCCAAGGCCCAGGAATCGCGTATGGTCGCCATGGCCAATGGCGAGAGCCTGAGCCAGAAGGCCGAGGACAGCTATCATGAGCTGCGCGAGCAGTTGACCGCCGAGGTCGAGAGCGTCCAGTTCCACCAGCAGAAGATCGAATATCTGGTCGACCAGCTCTATGCCTATAACCGGCGCCTGACCGCGCTGGGTGGTCAGATGCTGCGCCTGGCCGAGCGTCACAAGGTGAGCCGCAAGGACTTCCTTGAGCGCTATATGGGCCATGAGCTGGACGATGCCTGGCTGGAAAAGGTGCAGGGTCTCGACAAGAAATGGGCTGCCTTTGCCGCTGCCGAAGGCCGCGCCGTCGAACGCATCCGCAACGAAGTGAGCGAGATCGCCCAGGCGACCGGCATGTCGCTCAGCGAATTCCGCCGCATCGTGAATATGGTGCAGAAGGGCGAGCGCGAGGCCCGCATCGCCAAGAAGGAAATGGTCGAGGCGAACCTGCGCCTCGTCATCTCCATCGCCAAGAAATACACGAACCGCGGCCTGCAGTTCCTGGATCTTATCCAGGAAGGCAATATCGGCCTGATGAAGGCGGTGGACAAGTTCGAATATCGCCGCGGCTACAAGTTCAGCACCTATGCCACCTGGTGGATTCGTCAGGCGATCACCCGCTCGATCGCGGACCAGGCGCGGACCATCCGCATCCCGGTCCACATGATCGAAACGATCAACAAGCTGGTCCGCACCAGCCGCCAGTTCCTGCACGAGCAGGGCCGCGAGCCCACGCCGGAGGAAATGGCCGAGCGCCTGTCGATGCCGCTCGAAAAGGTGCGCAAGGTGATGAAGATCGCCAAGGAGCCGATTTCGCTCGAAACGCCGATCGGCGACGAGGAAGACAGCCACCTCGGCGACTTCATCGAAGACAAGAATGCGATCATCCCGGTGGATGCCGCGATCCAGGCGAACCTCAAGGAAACGGTCACCCGCGTCCTTGCCAGCCTGACCCCGCGCGAGGAACGCGTGCTGCGCATGCGCTTCGGCATCGGCATGAACACCGACCATACGCTGGAGGAAGTGGGCCAGCAGTTCAGCGTGACCCGCGAGCGTATCCGCCAGATCGAGGCGAAGGCGCTGCGCAAGCTGAAGCACCCCAGCCGCAGCCGCAAGATGCGCAGCTTCCTCGACCAGTAAATCCGGTCAGATTATCGCTTCAAACAAGGGCCCGGCCGGACATTCCAGCCGGGCCTTTTGTTTTTCAAGACGATAGCATCATTTGTTAACCATAACGGCCTAGACCATTGGTGCCACATTTGCGACCAGCCGAAGCGACAAGTTTAACCCGGCGTTTACGCACCTTGCCCTAAATTGTGCCCAGCGGCGCCCCTTACGCCGTTGCCACAGGGAAATTTCTATGAGCGAAGTGACGGCGCTGCGCCGGGGCGACGATATTGCGCAAATCCTGGACATGCTGGTTCGGGCCGATGGCAGCTATAGCCACAGCTATCTGTCCCAGGCGAGCCAGGATGCCCGCTCGCGCGATGGCCTTGGCCTGCCCGACCTTGCCGATGCCGCCTATTATCTCTGCCTGCTCCATGGTCGCCATCCTGGCGTGATCGATCACGCGGCCACCCGCTCGGTCGACAATGCCGCGCGCCGCTGGCTGATCGAGGCCGCCGATGCCTTTGCGCGGGAGCGCGCCTATCTGACCCAGGTCACCGTGGCCGCCGGCCCCGCCCCCAGCACGGCAGGCCAGAGCAGTTGCGAAACCATCGTCAGTCAGCAGCGCCATGCGCTCGACATGCTGGCCCAGTCCGACCGGCGCGGTTGCGCGATGGGCGCGGCGATCGCGCTGGTGCTGGACTGGCGCGCCGTGCGCAAGCTGCTGGACATTGCCGCGCTTCGCGCGGGCATTGAACCGGTTCCCTGCTCCTTGCCCGATCATCGCGCCACACTGGAAGTCGCTCGCGCCATTGGTGGCGATCCGGCCGTTGATCGCGCGATCCAGTTCGGCATGCGCCAGCTTCTGGCACAGCATCGTGGCCTGTGGGATGTGCTGGAGGCCCGCGCGGCCATCCGCCGGCAACAGCAGGACTGATCCATCGCCCCACCGCTTGCCGCAACGCACAAACGCGTTGCGCCCCAATCCCGCTTTGCCTAGTCCGGTCCTCCAGCAATGATGGAGCGGAAGAGAGCCATGCGCTTTGAGGGCACCCAGGATTATGTCGCCACCGACGATCTGAAGGTCGCGGTCAATGCCGCCGTGCTGCTGCGCCGCCCGCTGCTGGTGAAGGGCGAACCGGGCACCGGCAAGACCGTGCTGGCCCAGGAAATCGCCAAGGCCATCGACGCCCCCCTCATCGAATGGAACGTCAAGTCGACGACCAAGGCGCATCAGGGCCTGTATGAATATGATGCGGTTGCCCGCCTGCGCGACGGCCAGCTGGGCGACGAGCGGGTCCATGACATCGCCAACTATATCCGCAAGGGCAAGCTGTGGGAGGCCTTCACCTCCCCCACCCTGCCCGTCCTGCTGATCGACGAGATCGACAAGGCCGATATCGAATTTCCCAACGACCTGTTGCAGGAACTCGATCGCATGACCTTTCATGTCTATGAGACCGGCGAGACGGTCGCGGCCAAGGAACGGCCGGTCGTCATCATTACCTCGAACAACGAGAAGGAACTGCCCGACGCCTTTCTGCGCCGCTGTTTCTTCCACTATATCAAATTCCCGGATCGCGAGACGATGCAGGCGATCGTCGATGTCCATTTCCCCGGCATCCAGAAGATGCTGGTCAGCCGGGCGATGGACATTTTCTACGACATTCGCGAAGTGCCGGGCCTCAAGAAGAAGCCCAGCACCAGCGAATTGCTCGACTGGCTGAAGCTGCTGCTGAACGAGGACATGCCCCTCGACGTGCTGCAGAATGCCGATCCGACCAAGGCGATCCCGCCACTGCACGGCGCGCTGCTCAAGAATGAGCAGGACATCATGATGTTCGAGCGCCTGGCCTTCATGGCGCGCCGCCAGGGGCGCTGAGGCCGCCGTCCAACCTGGCCGAATCGCGATACTGACATTGGGCGCACCCGGCCCGGTCGTGCCCGAAGGCATCATCCGAACCGATGCTGCATCGCAATGGGCCTGCCACGACCCGCAATTGTCGCAATTTCCGGGGCAAATGGCACCGGCAGCGTGAAGGCGGCTTGCGCCCCTGCGGAATCCGTGATTTTCTGATCCTCTGTCATTCAAGGCCGCGCCAAGACGGTCTGGATCGAGAGAGAGGATGCCAATGCCCCGACGTGCGTTGTTCCTATGTTCGATGGCCCTCTGCCTGGCCCTGCCCTCGCTGGCGCAGGCGCAGGCGGCGGACGATATCGAGGCATGGACGCCCAGTGATACTGCCATAAGTGCCACCGCCGCTGGCATCAGCCTGCCGCAGACGGTCGCCAGCCTGTCGCTGGCCAAGAGCGGCGAAGTATCGAACGGCGGCAAGGGCATCGACAATTATGCCCAATATATTTCGCAGGATGGCGCCATCCAGGCGACCCTTTATGTCTATCTGCCCGCCTATGCCGACGCTTCGCTTGCCGCTTACATGACCGACAAGGCGGTGATGGAGCGGTTCGGCGGCAGGACCCATCGCACCGCCTATGACAGCGTCGCCGCCGGCGGCCGCGCGGGCACGGCGATCCGCGCCGTCTATGACGATGCCGCCGATGGCGCGCTGACGACGGCGGCGGCCTTTGCCCATGCTGGTCGCTGGATGGTGAAGCTGCGCGTCACTGGCCCGACCGAGCGCCGCGCCGAAGTGCTGGCCGGGTTGGACGGCATGCTGGCCGGCCTGAAATTCGACGATGCGGCGAGCCTGCACGCGACCAGCCCGGCCAGCTTCGGCGCCTGCCCGACCGGCGATGGCGGCGACGCGCGCCTGACCAAGGCCGTGCCAAGCGGCACCGCCGGCCAGCCCGTGCCGCAGGAAGTCCGCATCCCGCGCGAGGGCAAGGATAATCTGTGCATTCGCGGCACCGTCCAGACCGCGCAGGGCAGCTATGACATGCTGCAGCAGACGGGGCGCAGCGATGGCGCGATCATCGTGCCGGTCGACGATAGCGGCACCGTTCTCACCTTCGATCCCGCCACCCGCGACCTTGGCTATCAACTGTCGATCCATATGGTCGGCCAGACCGATCTCTACGGCGTCTATGACAAGGTGCCGAGCGGCCGCCAGATCGCCGCGATCCTGGACGGCAAGGATCCCCAGACTGCCCAGGCCGAAGCCACCGCACTCTACGCCGCCAATGGCGAAGTGACGATCAGCCAGGGGGCACGCAAGCCCAACTGAGGCGTTTTTTTTTACAAAGTTCTGGGCGCTCCGGACATTATCCGGAGCGCCCTTTCGCTTCCGATCAGCGACCGGAGCACGCGCCGACACGCTCCCCCGACAATTCGGTCTTCAGGCTCCCGAAGAAGCGCGGCTTCTCGGGCCCCTTCCCGCGCGGCCCCCGTCCGCCAACCGTCTTGTGTTCGGCAGATGCCTCCAACGCATCGCCCGTGACCGTTCCGTTCATCCTGCCATAGGAAAAGCCGCCATGCGTACGGCCGCAATATAGTCGCCCCTCGAATTTGCTGCCCGACAGCTTGACCCGCCATTGGCGGCATCCATGCGGGCCACCGGCCCCAGCCGGCGAAGGCGGCCCCTCCACGGCATAGCGGATCGCCAGATCATCGCGGCGATCGGGGATGCACGCCTCCCACTGGCGGGTGCCGGGAGGATGATGTCCGGACATGCTGCTCACATAGGTGCCGATCTCGGTAAAGCGCCACAGGCCCGGATTGATGACATGGCGCGCGCCGGTGACGATGATCGCATCGGATGGCTCGACTTCGTCCGCTTGTGCATCCTGCCCGGCGGCGGCAGTTTCAAGCGCGGCCTCGCTCACCAGCGCAGGCAGGGTGCCACGATGATTGGCGAGATCGTCGATCCGGGCGTTGACGCATTGCTTGGCCTCTTCGCGCCGGGTCTTCCCGTCGAGCAGGCATTGCTGCAGCAACATGCAGATCGCCCGGTCGGCCGCCGGCGTGCCGGTCGTCCCGTCGAGATTGCAGGCCTTGAGCCAGGGACCGCGAAGCGCATATTCGATGTTGATGATCTTCATCCGGGCGGCGATCACGATGATCTCGTCCTCGGCCTGCTGGGGCGTATCGGTCCCCAGCGCCGCGCCCGAAGCGCCAAGCAGCGCCAAAGCCAGCCCCCGCGTCCATCGCCGTCCCGCCATCGGCAGCCTCTCCTCATTTTTTCTGTCGTTCCGTCAGCTTAATGATCATGCGCGCGCTGCAAAGCCCTTTCGTCGGGGCCGGAATGATTGGCGTCCGAGCCATGGCGCGCTAGACATGGGGGCATGAACGACCCCACGGGCGCGACCCGCTTTGCGCGGATACGCGCCCATCTGGAATCGGTCCGCGTCGCGGCGGGGCCGCGCGCCTGGGCCTATGAATTCCTGCTGTTCGGCTTCAAACAGGGCTGGGCCTGCCTGTTCGGCGGACTGATGCTGGCGCTGCTGCTCGCCACCCATCTATTCTACCCCGCCGACGCGCCGCTGCATCGCTATGATTTCCTGACCCTGGCCGCGATCACGATCCAGATCGCGATGCTGGCCCTGCGGCTGGAAAGTCCGCGCGAGGCACTGGTGATCTGCGCCTTCCACCTGATCGGCACGATCATGGAATTGTTCAAGACCCATGCGGGAAGCTGGGTCTATCCGGAGGCCAGCCTGCTCCATATCGGCCCGGTACCGCTCTTTTCCGGCTTCATGTATGCGGCCGTCGGCAGCTATATCGCGCGGGTCTGGCGCATCTTCGACTTCGGTTTCAGCCGCTATCCACCCGTCTGGGCGACGGCGCTGCTGGCGAGCGCCATCTATGTCAATTTCTTTGCCCACCACTGGCTGCCAGATGTGCGGATCGCGCTGTTCGCCGCCGCCATCCTGCTGTTCGGGCGAACGTGGATCTGGTTCACGCCCTGGCGGGAAGCACGGCGGATGCCGCTGCTGCTCGGCTTCTTCCTGGTGGCGCTGTTCATATGGCTGGCGGAGAATATCGGTACCTTCGCCAATGCCTGGACCTACCCCAGCCAGCGCCATGGCTGGGAGATGGTCAGCCTGATGAAACTGGCCGCCTGGTATCTGCTGATGATCATCTCCTTCGTGCTGGTCTCGCTGATCCACGGCATCAGGCGGGTGGATCAGATCAGATAGCCGACCTCATAGAGACCCCAGCGGCGCCCGGCGAAGCGCAGCGGCACGAACACACTGCGCAGTGCCCGATAGCGCCCCTCCCCCAGATTCTGGCGATAGGTGAAGAGGTAAAACTCATCGTCGCCGTCGAGCGCGCGGCGGGTCTGGGCGTCCATGAAGATTTGCCGATTGCGGGCATGCTCCATGTTCCAGCGCGGGTCGCCGATGCGCTGCGGCTGGCTGCGCGCGCTGATATGGGTGGGCAGATAGCCGTCCATGTCGATCAGGCAGCAGCCGATGATCGTCGCGTCCTTCGCGGTATGCCGGTCGAGCAGCGGCCGCACCCGCAGATCGGCATAGGCGGTGAAACCAGTCTGATATTGGGTCGGTTCGGACCCCGCTATCGGGCGATGGCTGCGATCGAACAAGGCCTGTTGGGACAGTTCGCCGCGGGCCAGCGCCTCCTCGATCAGCGCCGCGACCTCCGCCGCGCCATCCTCGGCCAGCGCGATGTAATGGCTGTTGCGGGTACGCAGCCGGCTCTGCGCCGCGGTGTTGAGCATGTCGTTGGCCAGGCTCTCCAGCGTCTCGATCTTGTCGCGGGCCATGTCGACACGCCCCGCGCTCTCGGTCGAGGAGCGGCCGAACAGCGCCAGCCCCTGATCCAGTGCCGCGACATGGGCGTCCGCCTCGTCAGTGCAGGCGACGATCGCGCTGGATCGCTCGCCGAACTGGGTCACCAGCGAGGCGATTTCCGCCATGGACAGGCGCAGCTGGTCGATATGGGTGCCGACGTCGCGACCGCGCTGGATATTCGCCTCCACCCCGCCGATCAGATGGCGGGCATCGCGGTCGAGCTGGCCAAGCTTGCTGCCGACCGAGGCCGAGGATTCGGCGGCCTGTTCGGCAAGCCGGCGGATTTCCTCCGCCACCACGGCAAAGCCCATCGTCGCCTCGCCGCCGCGCGCCGCCTCGATCGCGGCGTTGACGCCGAGCAGACGGGTCTGCCGCGCGATCGTGCCGAGCTGGTCGGAAATACCGCCCACCGCCTCGATCACCTGCAGGAACTGGCGCAAATGGCCTTCGAGGCCGGTGACATGCTCGACCAGCCCCGCCACCTCGCCCAGCGACAGGGAGATGACATCATGCCCCTCGGCAATGATGCGCCCGGCGCGCCCGGCGGTGAGGCTCAGTTCCTGGGCGGCCGCCACGCTCTCATTCTGGCTGGCGGTCAGCGTCTGCATGTTCGCCTGCAGGTCCGACAGGCGCGCCGAATCGCCCTGGATCCGGCGGTTCACTTCGCCCAGAAATCCAGCGGTTTCGCTGCATTGCAATGCTATGTCGCCCGACCGTTCCCCCAGGTCAGCCAACAATTCTCCGTTTTCCAAGCCGCCCCCGCAACTTAACTGTCATAATGAATACTGAACTGTTTACCGTGCGGCGCAACACTTAATATTTCGCCAATGCGATCCGCCCGGCGCTTGCATCGCCCGGCGCGCTGGCCGACAAGATCGGCACCATGATGCTCAATTTCCTCGACGCGCTGCGCGCCGCCGGCATCCCCGCCAGCATCAAGGAGCATCTGCTGCTCCTGGAAGCGCTCGACCGCGACGTGATCGATCGGCGGCCGGAGGATTTCTATTATCTTGCCCGTGCCACCTATGTGAAGGACGAGGGCCTGATCGACCGGTTCGACCAGGTCTTTGCCCGCGTGTTCAAGGGACTGCTGGGCCAGGACGGGGTCGAGGCGGAGATACCCGAGGAATGGCTGCGCCTGGTCGCGGAGAAATTCCTCAGCCCCGAGGAGATGGAGAAGATCAAGTCGCTGGGCGACTGGGACGAGATCATGAAGACGCTGAAGGAGCGGCTGGAGGAACAGAAGGGCCGGCACCAGGGCGGCAGCAAGTGGATCGGCACTGGCGGCACATCCCCCTTCGGCCATGGCGGCTATAACCCCGAGGGCGTGCGGATCGGCGGGGAAAGCCGACACAAGCGCGCGATCAAGGTCTGGGAAAAGCGCGAATTCGCCAATCTGGACAGCAATCGCGAGATCGGCACCCGCAACATCAAGGTCGCGCTGCGCCGGCTGCGCCGCTTTGCGCGAGAGGGGGCGGCCGACGAACTGGACCTGGACGCCACGATCCGCGGCACCGCGCGGCAGGGCTGGCTCGACATCCGGATGCGGCCCGAGCGGCACAATGCGGTCAAGCTGCTGCTGTTCCTGGACGTGGGCGGATCGATGGACCCGCATATCAAGCTGTGCGAGGAGCTGTTTTCGGCCGCGACCAGCGAATTCAAGAATATGGAATTCTTCTACTTCCATAACTGCCTCTATGAAGGCGTGTGGAAGGATAATCGCCGCCGCTTTGCCGAGCGCACCCCGACCTGGGACGTGCTGCACAAATATGGTCATGACTATAAGGTGATCTTCGTCGGCGACGCGGCGATGAGCCCCTATGAGATCAGCCATCCGGGCGGGTCGGTGGAGCATATGAACGAGGAAGCCGGTGCCGTCTGGCTGCAACGGGTTGCCGATACCTATCCCGCGACCGTGTGGCTGAACCCCGCGCCGGCGGAACATTGGGGTTATAGCCAGTCGACCCGCATCATCCGCGACCTTATGAGCGAGCGCATGTATCCGCTGACGCTGGAGGGGCTGGACGAGGCAATGCGGGAATTGACGCGCAAGCGGTAGAGTCGGCCTCCGCGGCGCGCGGGCATATCCGACAGGTCAAAGAGCCGTCCGCATAGTGGCGGAGGGGTGCGGTGTAGGACAGCGCGAATTTGCCGCCTTGAGGGTCAGCGTGTCGGGGCGGATGACGCGACAGTTTGTTTCGGCCCGAAGTTCACAGTGTCGTCGCGCCATTTAGGGCCTTTTGCACCTGTCACGCGCCCGCGACGCGACACCCACGCGCCTGTGACGCGACACTTGGGTCACGATCAGGGTCACCGTCCCGCACCACCGACGCGACAGTCAGGCGACAGAGACGCGACAGTGGTGCGACAATTCTAGCGCGTAGACTCATTACGCACTGCACCAGATGCGCACGCAGATGAGCTTGATGGCTGCGAGGAAGTTGGCAGGGTCTTTGTCATAGCGGGTGGCGATGCCACGGAACTGCTTGATGCGGTTGAAGAATCGTTCGACGAGGTTTCGCTGTTTGTAGAGCCACGGCGAGAAGGCG
>NZ_NOIW01000209.1:0-3805 GCF_002708645.1 Sphingobium sp. IP1 | reverse complement strand
GGCCGTGCCTGCCCCCTCCCCCATTGCCCGGCGATTGCGGCATGTCCTTATTCATGTCGCGTCGGGAATCTTTGATGGCTGGGGCATCCCGCGCGCGCGTCGAGGGTTGGACGGCGCATAAGCGATAAGAGGAGAGCACCATGTCCTATGCCACGATCGTCGCCGCCGTCGATGTCAACGCCCCTGAGCTGGCCCGTGCCGCCATTGCCGGCGCGGCCGATGTGGCGGGGAACCAGGGCGTCGTCCATCTGCTCTATGTCCGCTATTATCTGCCGACCCGCTATTCCGAACTGCTGGATGGCAGTTTCGACGAGAATGAGGAGCGCGATGCGCTGGCGGCGATGAAGACATGGGCGAGCGAGGCCGGGCTGGCGCCCGATCGCACCCATTTCCTGACCCGACGCGGGCGGGTGCGCGACGAGGTGCTGAGCGAGGCGGCGCGGCTGAAGGCCGAGCTGGTGGTGATCGGATCGCACCAGCCCTCGCTCACGTCCAAGCTGTTGGGGTCCAATGCGTCGGCGATCATCCACCAGTCGCCGGTCAGCGTGCTGGTGGTGCGGACGCAGGCAGCGGAATAGCAGAAATAATCAACAGCGGTTGAGCGGCGCTCGGTTGCGGCGGGCGAACGCCGTTCCTACCTGCCGGGCATCAGAGATTTATCGGAGCGATGCCCGCATGACCGACAGCTATACCCCGCCCGCCGTCTGGATTTGGGACAAGGACAAGGGCGGTGCCTTTGCCAATATCAATCGGCCGATCGCCGGCGCTACCCATGACAAGCCGTTGCCGGTCGGCCCGCATCCGCTCCAGCTCTATTCGCTGGGCACGCCCAATGGGCAGAAGGTGACGATCCTGCTGGAGGAGTTGCTGGAGGCGGGCGTCACGCAGGCCGAATATGATGCCTGGCTGATCCGCATCGGCGATGGCGACCAGTTCGGCAGCGGCTTTGTCGACGTCAATCCCAACAGCAAGATCCCCGCGCTGATGGACCATAGCGTGTCGCCGCCGCAGCGCGTGTTCGAATCCGGTGCGATCCTGCTCTATCTGGCCGAGAAGTTCGGCAAGTTCCTGCCGACCGATCCGGCCAAGCGCACCGCGGCGCTGAGCTGGCTGTTCTGGCAGATGGGCAGCGCGCCGATCCTGGGCGGCGGCTTTGGCCATTTCTTCGCCTATGCGCCGGAAAAATACGAATATCCGATCAACCGCTACACGATGGAAGTGAAGCGGCAGCTGGACGTGCTGGACCGGCATCTGGCGGACAACGAATATCTGGCCGGCGACGAATATTCGATCGCCGATATTGCGATATGGCCCTGGTATGCGGGCGTGCTGCTGAACCGGGTCTATGGCGCGGCGGAATTTCTGGACGCGGGCAGCTACAAGAACGTGCTGCGCTGGGCGAACCAGATCGATGCGCGCCCGGCGGTGAAGCGCGGGCGGATCGTCAACAAGACCAACGGGCCGCTGGAGGATCAGCTGCACGAGCGGCATGACGCCGGCGACTTCGCCACGAAGACACAGGACAAGCTGGAGGGGGTGGCCTGACACCCATTCCATAGCTTCCGTTCGTTTCGAGCCTGTCGAGAAACGGGAAGCACGGACGGAGGGGCGAAGATGCGCGATCACGCACCGGCCCCTCCACCGCCTGTGGCGGTCCCCCTCCCCAAGCCAAGCTTGGGGAGGAATTTCATCAATAGCCTACAGTGAAGCGCTGGCGGATGTGCTTGGGCGCTTCGATCTCATCGGCGAGCGCGATGGCATAGTCGGCATAGGAGATGCTGCTATTGCCCTCGCCATCGACCAGCAACTGGTCGGTGCCGAGGCGGAATGTCCCCTTGCGATCACCGACGAAGAACAGGGCGGAGGGCGAGAGGAAGGTCCAGTCGAGATCCGCCACGCCGCGCAGATAGGCGAGGAAATCGCCGCCCCGGCCGGCTTCGGCCTTATAGGCTTCGGGGAATTCCGGCGTGTCGATCAGCTTGACGCCCGGCGCGACCTCCAGGCTGCCGGCGCCGCCGACCACCAGATAGCGGGCCACGCCCGACGCACGGACCGCGCCGACCAGCGACGCCGGATCGGTGTCGGCGAACATGACGGCGCTCACGACCGCATCATGACCGGCGAGCAGCGCACTGAGCGCGGCGGCGTCCTTGACGTCGCCAGCGATGGCGGTGACGCCGGCGTCCTGCACCGCATTTTCGGGATGGCGCGAGATCGCCGTCACCTGATGGCCGCGGCGGGCCAGTTCCGCGCTGATTTCCCGTCCGGCACGGCCGCTGCCGCCGATGATCGCGATCTTCATGTTCCATTCTCCATGGGTAGTTACCGATGGAAACCAGATAGCGATTGGGATATCATGATCGCAAGAAGGCACTTTGCCATCACCTGGTTACGCCGAGGATACCGCCTGCCATGACTGCGCCCACGCCCCTGCCCCGGATCGGCGACGCCTATGATCCCGATTGCCCGACCCGCCATGTGCTGGACCGGATCGGCGACAAATGGGCGGTGCTGGTGATGCTGACGTTGAAGGACGGGCCGGTGCGGTTCAACGATCTGCGCCGGCGGATCGGCGCTATCTCGCAGAAGATGCTGTCGCAGACATTGAAAAGCCTGGAGCGCGACGGGCTGGTGAGCCGCGCGGCCTATGCCACGGTGCCGGTGACGGTGGAATATCGGCTGACTGACATGGCGCAGGGGCTGATCGGCATATTGGACCAGATCACCCGCTGGGCCGAGGACCATGTCGGCGCGATCATGGAAGCGCGCCGGGCGCATGACGCGCGGGAGGTCGAGGCCGCCTAACCGGCCTGGGTAGCGCGCTGGCCCTGTGATGCGGTGCGGTCGCGCCACCAGCGGTTGATGCGGCGGGCGGCGGGACGCTCGACGCCATAGGTGAGCGCGCTTGCCAGCAGCAGCGAGGCGGCGGTTGCCAGCAGGAAGCCGATCCAGGTCGACAGGCCGGCGCGGTCGACCAGGTTCATGATCGCCAGCCCGGCATTATGGTGGATGAGGTAGAGGGCGTAGCTGATCGCGCCCAGCCAGAGCAGCAGCCGATGGCGCAGGAAGGGCAGCCAGCCGCGCAGCATCGCGGCGAAGATCGCCATCACCAGCAGCGCGGCGACCAGATATTCGCGCGGGTCGGCCCAGGCGATCGTCGCCAGCGCCGCGACGAAGACGGGCGCCTGCTGGCCCCAGCGGCGATGGCCCGACCAGATGCGGTAGAAGAGCATGCCGATGATGAAGAAGGGGATATAGTCGAGCACCAGCAGCATGACGAGGCGGCTGGGCATGGCATGCCAGCCGGCGATCGCGGCCTTGATCGCGAGCCAGCCGAGCAGCAGCCATTCGAGCCGGGCAAAGCCGCGCCCCATCCAGATCGCCAGCATGCAGCAATAGAAGGCGAGTTCGACGCCCAGCGTCCAGTAGACGCCGTCGACCGCGGGCAGATAGAAATAACCCTGCAGCATCGTCATGTTGACCGGGATCACCCAGGCGGGCGGCAGCAGCTGGCCAGCGCCGAGCAGCAGGACGATGCCGATCGAGAGCGCCATTGCCGCCCAATAGACCGGGAAAAGCCGGGCGAAGCGCTTGACCGCGAAATCGGCGGCGCTGCGCGTTCCTTCCAGCGAGAAGGCGATGACGAAGCCGGAAATGGCGAAGAAGAGCAGCACGCCATAGCCGCCATGTTCGAACAACGGCGGCAGGCGATGGCCTTGCGGGAAGAGCTTGGGATAGATGTTGAAATAATGGAAGAGCAGCACGGAAAAGGCCGCGATGCCACGCAGCGCGTCCAGTTCCTGCA
>NZ_NOIW01000208.1:0-3808 GCF_002708645.1 Sphingobium sp. IP1 | reverse complement strand
GATTGCTTATCGCGAGGAAGCGGTAATGCGGAGGAGCGCGGCGTAACCGGCGAATTCCCATGATAGTGTGCGCATTTGCTGCGCATTATATTGGTTGCGAACCTCGGCGGTCCCTGGACCAGCTGAGGAGGCAATCATGTTGAAGTTGCATGACGAGTTGATCACCGAACTCTCGAATTCGCTCACCACACAGAATTACAATCCCGTGGTCGTGGCGAACCACCGTCTCTACGCCCGCGCGTTTCTCGATTATCTGGCCGAGTGCGATATACAGGTCGAGACTGTGACGCCGCAGCAGGTCGATCAGTATTTTGGCTATGCGGTTCAGGATTTTGAGATCCAGTACGGTCGGCCTCCCAGTGCGCGTTGGCACATGTTGCCCCGCACCGCGATCGCCAAGCTCCTCCGGCTTGCTCAAGGCAATTGGCCCCCGGACGCAGAAATGATCGGTCCCGATGACGAGCATCGACATGAAATTTGCCGCGAATACGAGGCATGGCTGCGCGAGGAGCGCGGTTTGGCAAGCGCGTCCATTGCGGCGCTGATGTGGGAGGCGCGAAACTTCCTGCGATGGCAGTTCGACCGGGCCGGTGCCGCCAGCCTCGAAACGTTGAGCATCGTGGACATCGATCTCTACATGGACATGCGCGCGCCTGGTTTACGGCGCAAATCATTGGCCGATGTCGCTGAGCGTCTCCGTTCGGTGGTTCGCCATCTGCATCGGACGGGTCGCATCCCGACCGATCTGACGCCACACATCATCGGCCCCATGCTCTATGCCTACGAAGATGTGCCGTCGACGCTGGAAAGGAGCCAAATCGCCGCGGTTCTGGCGACAACGCAGGAGGACAGATCGCCACGCGGACTACGCGATTATGCGATACTTCAGCTGCTTGCCACGTATGGGCTGCGCGAAGGTGAGATATGCCGCCTTCGGCTCGATGACGTGGACTGGCGCGCAGAATCCCTCCGGATCTGCCACACCAAGACCAACGCGTACTCGTACATGCCGCTAATGGTGACTGTTGGTGAAGCGCTGCTGGATTATCTGCGCCTTGGGCGGCCCCAGGTTGAAGTGCGGGAAATCTTCGTCCGATCCTGCGCACCCTATATCGCAATGACGAACCTGTACGGCATGATCCGCGGTCGGTTGGCCGCCGCAGGCGTAGTGCCAGCAGGAAAGCGGGGGCCGCATGTCTTCCGCCACGCACGTGCGGTCGAAATGCTGCGGGCATCGGTCCCGCAAAAGATCATCGGCGACGTGCTCGGGCATCGATCCACCGAATCCACCAATACTTATCTCAAACTGGCAACAGATGATCTCCGAGCCGTGGCACTCGAGGTGCCTGGAATGGAGGTGCTGTCATGAGCGCCTGGCACGATCCCGATCGCACCGTCGTCGACGCCTTCCTGGTAAAATCGCAGTTCCGGCCGGGAAGCGTACCGACATATCGCTGGTTCCTTTGCACCTTCGAAGATGTTGCCCGCCGGCATCCGGCGGTGGACCGGCAGATGCTCGACGCCTGGCTGAAGGAGATGCAAAAACGTTGGCGATTGTCGACGCTGCTCAATCAGGTCTGCATTGTCGACCGCTTCCTCGACCACCTCGTCGAAATCGGGCTGATCGCCGACAACCCTGTTGCTGCACTTCGCCGTCGGTACAACGTCAAGCAAAGCAAGCCGATCTGGCGGGCCTTGGCTTCCCCGAATCCCGACGAATCCTTGGCCGCGTTACGACGGCCTGCGCCCTTCGGCAGCGTGCTGGGTGACTTCATGCAAGACCATGTCATGCTGATGCGCAGCCGGGGATATCAATATGAAGCGCAGGCTCACTGGCTGCTGCGGTTCGATCGGTTCCTTCAGGCCCGTCCCGACCTCGCGGAGCAACCACTTGAGGCAATGATTGCGAGCTGGGCGGCTGCCAAGCCGACCCGCAACCACGCGGCTGAATGCCAGAAGCTGGCGCGCATCCTGACCAAGGCGCGGTTCCGCCTCGATCCGACTATCCCGCCAAAGCGCTTCAATCCCCGGCCAGAGCGGGAAGTAGCGCGGGAGCATCGGCAACCGCATATCTTCAGCCCGGCTGACGTTCGGCGTATGCTCGATACCGCACGGACTTATCCGTCGCCGGACGCTCCGCTGCGGCCGTTGACCCTCTACACCATGATCATGCTGGCCTATTGTGCCGGGCTACGGCGAAGCGAGCTGGCATGGCTCGATCTTGGTGACGTGGACCTGCAATCAAGCACGATCACGATCCGGGAAACGAAGTTCTACAAGACCAGGATCTTGCCTCTATCCGACAGTGTCGCGGTCGAACTGCGCGCGTACATCGATGCGAGGCGGCGCGCTGGCGGCCCACAGAACCCGAAATCAGGGCTGTTCTGGCATGCCCACTTAAATGACCGCTACAGGCCCGAGGCGGTTACGACAATGATTACCAACGTCATGCGCCGTGCTGGGCTCAAGCCCGCTTCGGGCCGGACCGGGCCGCGGGTCCATGACCTTCGTCACTCGATGGTGGTGAACCGCATCCTCCAGTGGTACCGGTCCGGCATTAACCCTCAGGAAAAACTGCACTTCCTCTCGACCTACATGGGGCACCGGGATCTCCACTCCACGCTGGTCTACATCACCGTCACGCAGGATCTGTTGCAGGAAGCCAGTGAACGGTTCCGCGCGCTCGGCGCCCCGTGCCTTGTCACGGAGGCGCGGCCATGAGGAAAGGCAATCCATTGCCCGCGTTGTTGCGGGCGTTCTTCCAGGAGTGGCTGGCCGAGCAGCGCAGCGCGTCAATCCACACGATCCGCTCTTATCGCGACACCTGGCGGCTGCTGCTTCGGTTCGTCGCGGAGCGAAAAGGCTGCGGGGTCGCGCGGCTGACGCTCACCGACGTCTCGGCCGGCGAGGTGCGCGCGTTCCTTCATCATACCGAGCATGGCCGCAAGACCACGATCGGCACGCGGAACTGCCGACTGGCCGCCATCCGCAGCTTCTTCAGCTTCGTGGCGGACAAGAATCCGGAATACATCGCGCAGTGCTCAGAGGTCCTGGCTGTTCCGTTGAAGCGGGAGCCCACCTCCGCGCCGTGCTACCTCGAGCCCGAGGAGGTCGAGGCCATCCTCGCCCAGCCCAACCGATCGACACTCGAAGGGCTGCGCGACCATGTACTGCTCTCGTTCCTCTATAACAGTGGCGCGCGAATCCAAGAGGCGCTTGACCTCTGTCCCGAAGCAATCCGGTTCGATGCACCGAACTTCGTGCGTCTTTACGGCAAGGGGCGCAAGGAACGCATCTGCCCGCTCTGGCCAGAAACCGTGGCATTGCTCAGGAAGCTACTGGAGCGACAGCCGCGTGCGCCCGATGAGCGGATCTTCGTCAATCGATACGGTGAACCGCTAGGGGCGTCAGGGGTGCGGTTCAAGCTCAACGCCTACGTGGAACAAGCCGCGAAATCGACGCTGACCCTCCAGTCAAAACACGTTACGCCTCACAGCTTCCGGCACGCGACCGCCGTCCACCTCGTTGCCGCCGGGGTCGATATCACCGTCATCCGCAGTTGGCTCGGGCACGTCAGTCTCGATACGACCAATCACTATGCTCAGGCCAATCTGGAGACCAAACGAAAGGCGCTGGAACAGGTTGGCGCCCCGGCGGCGAGCAACGTGCCACCTTCGTGGAAGCGAGATGCCAATCTGATGGGATGGCTCGACACCCTATAGAATAATGTGAAGGACGTGGCGAAATGTTCCGCAGCTTTGCAGGACTACGCCGCGTTCCTCCGCATTACCGCTTCCTCGCGATAAGG
>NZ_NOIW01000207.1:0-3865 GCF_002708645.1 Sphingobium sp. IP1 | reverse complement strand
ACCGCTCGCGCAGCGAGTGGTGGAGGGGCACAGGCCGGATAGCGCAGCGCCAAGAGGCACCTGCCCCTCCGTCAGCGCTTCGCGCTGCCACCTCCCCGTTCCGGGGAGGAATGTCCGCTTCTGGTCGAAACCTGCCAATCTCCATGGGGGGCATCCCGGATCAAGTGCGGGGTGACGGAACGGCGAGGTCAGCTTTTCTGAGCGGCGATCGAACAAACCGATGGCAGTGCATGGCCGGAGCCTGTCCGGGGCGGGCATAATGTCCCATGGTCATCCCCCTGTTCCCGACATAGGAGGGGACGTTCGATTGCCGTCGCGGCGATCCTGAAGAACATGGTTTCTTGTTGGCCCGGATGTGTTCAAGATCATGGACTGGTTTCCTGTTGTTTTCATCCTGTTCAAGGTCGTCGTGCTGGGGGCGGGCATGTTCTTTGCCGTCCGATGGCATTATGAACAGGACAGGAAGGCGCAGAAGGGGGCGGTGCTGAGCGCGGTCGGCAAGATCAGCCTGGCCCTGCTGCTTGCGCTGGTGGGCCTCCTGTCCCTCACCTTCATGCTGGCGCGGATGCTGGGCATGGATATGGCCCTGTGATTTTGGCGCTGTGATCGTGACGCTGTGATCGTGGCCCGCGTCGTGCGTGGCGCGTTCGGATCATCGTTGCGCTGACGGGCGGCCTGTGCCGGAGGGGCGCCTGTGCCGGAGGGGCGTCAGCCGCGCAGGCGGTCGAGGCGGTGCTTCAGCTTCCTCTGCAGCAATTCCCAGTTGGTCACGCCCTGGATCACGCCGCCATTGGCGACGATCATCTGTTGCAGCCGATAGGTGTCGACATCCTGGATATCGACCCGGTCGCGGTCGATCACGGCCAGGGCGGCGGCGGTGCCGGCCGATTCGCCCAGTGCCATCGAGGTCGGTTCCATGCGGATGGTGGAGAAGGCCTGGTGGGTCGCCGCGACGCAGAAGGGCACCATGAGGTTGGTGCACTGGTCGCGATGCGGCACCATCAGTTCGAAGGGCAGCGGCGAGCGCTGATATTTGCCGCCGGCGGGCAGCATGAAATGGCCTTCGTTGACGATGCCCCATTGCCCCCGTTCGTCCCGGACCGCGATGCGGCTGGCGGCGTGGCTGTCCTGCCAGTAGGAGGCCATGGCGACGATCGAGGGGAGGCGCGGGGGCACGCCATCAATATCCGACACGTCCCGGCCCGACCAGGCAAGGCCATTGTCCAGCCGCCGCGCCTCGCGCACATAGAGCTGGGGCGACCAGCCGGGCGTGTCGGCGGGATGGCAATCGGTGTGGCGGCCACGCACCAGGCCCCAGTTGCGCACATCGCGTTGCAGCCCGGCGGGAATGCGGGGGTCGCGGCCATGGGCCATGGCGTGGAACCAGCCGCGAATATAATTTTCATGCGCCTTCCATATGCGTTCGCGCGCATCATAGTCGGCCGCCGGATAGGCACGGTTGAGGCCGACCGCGTCGAGCGACATGGTGCCGCGATTGTTGATGTCGTAGATGCCCGGCGCGACCTCGTCCGCCTTCACCAGATCGCGGGCGAAATGCCAGTCCCGGCCATAGAGCTGGCCAGCGCGCCGGCGCCGGTCGAAATCGCGGAACAGCAGTTCATAGTCGGCCTCGCGATAGCCATCGGGCGCGGTGGCGGGCAGGTCGAGCCGCAGTTCGGGCCGATCGGTCATGGTCAGGCGGAAGCAATAGGCCTGCACGCCATCGTCGGCGGCGCCGACCGGCCGGTTCGGCGCGGCATCGACCCCGGCGATCAGGCGGCCCGACGGCTGGTCGGCGAAAGGGTCGATCGGCAGGATATTGTCCTTTTGCGGCGGATCGGTCCGGGTCCGCAGCTCATAGCGTGACCCGCGATAGCCATTATAGGGATTGGCCCGGTCGGCGGCTTCGCGCCCGACCCTGGTGCTGATGCCGGCGCGGGCCATCAGGTCGCCCTCATAGGAGGCGTCGATGAAGATGCGGCCATGGGCGCGCACGCCCGAGCGGGTGATGATCTCGCGGATGGCGCGATCGGTCCGGTCGACGGTCTCGACCCCGTCCGACCAGAGGACCGGCACCCCGGCGGCATCGAGCAGGTCGCGGAAATAGGGGGCGGCAACGGCCGGGTCGAAGGCGTAGCGATTGCCCGGCATCCCGCCGGACGCCGCCAGCGTGGCCATGGTGGTGCGGGCATAGCCGCCGACTGCATCGATATCGCGTATGTCGGTCCAGCTGAGCCCGCCGGCCAGCATGCCGCCGGGCTGGATTTCGCGCCAGCCGCCGATCAGCACCGCCGAAGCGCCCAGATTGGCGGCGCTGACCGCGGCGATGACGCCGGCGGGGGTGGCGCCATAGACGACGACATCGGCATCGGCCCAGGCCTCCCCGGCGAGCGCGGTGCGGCGCGGATGGATGAGGGCGGCCGGCTTGCCGCTGGCCTGATGGCAGCTGACCAGGCCGGCTGCACCCGCTGCGCCCGCCATCGTCGCCAGAAACGCGCGTCTGTCCATGACCGCCCCCATCCCGGATTGCCCCTGCAAAGGCTTTCCGATTTGCGGGGGCGTGGAAATTCCGGTCGAACACCTAATGGATTGCGCGGTCAGGGCCGGGCAGGGCAGGAGTGGACAGTTGCAATATGCGACTGGTCTGGCAGGATCGGCGCTCCACCACCAGAAAAGCAGGAGTGGGTGCATGATCATCTATGGTGCGCGGCCGTCGCCCTTTGTGCGCAAGGTCATTGTCTTTGCAGCGGAAAAGGGGATCGCGGTCGAGGTGCGGCCGGCCGGGTTCGGCAAGGGCGGCGCAGAGTTCGAGCGGGCGTCGCCCTTTGGCAAGATCCCGGCCCTGGTCGATGGCGATTTCGCGATCAGCGATTCGACCGCGATCATAACCTATATGGATGCGCTGCATCCCGAGCCGAACCTGATCCCGACCGAACCCAAGGCGCGGGCGCGGACGATTTGGTATGAGGAATTTGCCGACACCATCGCCCAGCCGGTGGGCGTCGACATCTTCTTCAACCGGGTGGTCGGCAAGCTGCTCGACATGCCGCATGACCCGGCCCGTGCCGACCGGGCAGAGGCGGAGAAGATGCCGGGCATCTATGATTATCTGGAGGCGGTTCTGCCCGAGAGCGGCTGGCTGGTGGAGGATCGCTTCACCCTGGCCGACATTGCGGTGGCCTGTCCGCTGATCAATGTCTGCTATTGCAGCAGCGGGTTGAAGGACGGCCGCTGGCCCAGGGTGAAGGCCTGGCTCGACGGGCTGCGGGCGCGGCCGAGCTTCGCCGCGGCGATGGTGCTGGAGGCGCGGATGCTGGGCAAGGCGGCATAACCCATATGGAACATTCTGCTTGACATCGTCACGCTGATCGGGCAGAGAAGAAGAAAGTCGATAATTGCGACTCGCCGGCGTCGATCGGTGGTGGCGCGATGGGTCGGCTGGGCTGTGGAAGGCGGGGTTTTCGAGGGCGGCTTTCGGGGCTGTGCCTTGGGGCTGGGTCTTCCAGGTCGGGATTTGCGGGCTGGTGCCTGAAGGCGCGGGGCTTTTGGGAGGCGGGCGCCGCGCCGCGATGCTGACAGATATTGCCTTCAGGTGAGGCGAAAGGGGCTGGTCCGGTTGGGCCGGCCCCTTTTGCGTTGGGCGAGCGCGCGGGGCTGAGGCTGAGGCTGAGGCTGAGGCTGAGGCTGAGGCTGAGGCTGAAGCTGAAGCTGGCGCTGTCGGGGCGGTGTGCGGGGGAGTGAGTAGCCCCTAGATTTCTGGACGCCTTCTATCCCAATTTTGAGGACAGGAGACGACGATGGGGCAGCCCAATTTCAGCGATGAGTTCAAGCGTGATGCGGTGGCCCAGATCACCGAGCGCGGGTA
>NZ_NOIW01000206.1:0-4020 GCF_002708645.1 Sphingobium sp. IP1 | reverse complement strand
CAAAAGGCGAACTCGCGGTGGCCGCGCCTCCATTCGAACTATCCTCTTCCTCGTCGCTGACATCGCCCGGCGCTTCGACCCAAGCCTCGCTGACTTCCGCGACAAACTCCTCGCAGCTGGCAAACCACAGCTCGTCGTCCGCATCGCTCTCGCCCGAAAGCTCCTCGTCAGGCTCAATGCCAAAATGCGCGATACCCGACTTTCAATCCCTCTGACCTATTGACGAGACAGATAGTCGCTCCCGTTTACGGGAGGGGAATGGCAGGAAACCACCCCCCCCCCGTCATCCCAGCGTAGGCTGGGATCTCTCTTTTCTTCGAGAGTGAGAGGGGCAAGAAATAGTGGGATGCCAGCCTTCGCTGGCATGACGGGTTTGAAGCACAGTCGCTGATCCACCCTTCCCCGCCATTGCCAATTCCCCTCTCCCGTTCACGGGAGAGGGAGGGCCCCGCGCCGCAGGCGTGGTAGAGAGAAGGGCTGTCGAAGCAGCCTATCCTTATCCGATTTCGCCCGCCCGACTTGGCAGGCACTGCGTCATGCCCCGACAGCGGCAAAAGAAATGGCGCATCGGGGAAATGATTTACCCGCCTTGTTCAGCCCGCGACCACCCCGATCGCCAGCGCGTCGCCACCTTCCACGATCGCGATCAGCCGATCGACATTGGGATGCGCGCCCGGCCGGTTGCGGGCGTCCGCCGTATGTTCGGCAAACACCGCCAGCCCATGCTCGGCCGCCGCCGCGTCGAGCGTGCCGAAGGCCTGCTGCAGATAATGATAGACCGCCAGCGACCCCTGCTTGCCCGGCTGGTTCTCGATGCTGGCAACGATCGCACCGCTCGCATCCTTCAGGTCGATGCGGGCAATGCCGTCGATCGGCGGCAGCAGTTGGAGATTGTCCTTGAACGTCGCACCCGGTTGAATCATCGCTGGTTTCCCGCCTCGAATTTGGAATGAGCCTGTGCCCCTAGGGGCGATCGACATTCAGATGATGACGTGACGAAAATGGTGGTTTTCCGTGATCCGGAGCGCAGCGTACTTAAAGTACGTGAGCACCGGAAGCGCGGAAGGCCGCCATTTGCAGGCCGTCAGGGCTGAATGTCGATTGGCCCTAGGGCCTGATCCCTTGCGGCGGAAGAGCCTTGCGCTTTTGCTCGGTCCGACACGCAGCCCTGAGCGCCCGCCTCACCCGCCCGCAGGCGGCATCGCGGCTTCCGATGCGGTCAGGTCCAGCACTTCGAAACCGGGCGCCGGCACCCGGCGCCGGATGAGCGATCCCACCCCGTTGGTATATTGATATCTGGGTGTTACCCGTTCGATCCGGTAGCTGCCCGGCACATCCGTCTCCCCCGCCTCCCCGCGTGCGACATAACGCCGCCCCGTGACTTGGCGCAGGATCGCAGGCGCCCAGCCGGACGTGCGCGAACCGCGCAATATTTCCGCATCCTCGGTCCGTCCGTCGGGCCGGATCCAGAAACCGACATCGATCCACTGGATCGCTGCGATATCCGTGCTGCCGCCCGGCCGCACCGCTATGCCATCGAGGCCCTGCGCCCGCCCGATGTCGACGGCGTCTGTGCTGGCCGGATAGGGCGGCTGCCAGATCAGGATCGGCACCGCCCCCTGCTCCGCGCCGATCGCCTCGGCCAGGCGGGTGATGGCCGCGTCATCCCCGTCGCGCACCGCGAGACGCAGCCGCAGCACGCGCAGGGCGGTACGATATCCCGGCTGCTGCGCGATCGGCCGCTGCTCCAGTTCGTCCAGCATCCTTGCCGCCTCGCGCCGCTCACCCTGCGCCGCCGCCAGCCAAGCCCGCTTCATCCCCGCCATGATCGCGGGATGGGCTCGCCCCTGCGCCAGCGCCTGATCCTCGATCCCGCGATAGGTCGCTGCCGCCTGTCGATAATTGCCCAGCTTGATCCACATGTCGCCCAATGCGGTGGAGGCCGCCAGCACCGCCACATCGTCCGCCGGCAGATTGTCGCGCAGCGTCTTCACCTGCCCCGCCACGGCCCGGCGATAGGCATTCTGGTCGCCCTCATGCAGCGCCACCGTCGCCATCGCTTCATAGATGGCCGCGACCGGCCGGGGCGCTTCGCTCCCCTTGTCCTTGTTGCGGCGGATCGCCGCCGCCAGCAGATACTTGGCCTTCAGATAGTCGCCATCGCGAAAGCGGTGCTCGGCCAGCGCGATCGTCGCCTGCGCATCGCGCAGTGGCGTGCAATCGCCATGCAAACATTTCGCCTGCTCCTCGACCAGCTTCTGGCCGGTGACGATGATCTCGGGCGATCCGGCCTGCAACAGCAGCAGAAGGGCAAGCATGATGATTTTCCTCCCGTTATCCCCGCATCATAGTGTCGAATCATCATGGGCCTGCCAATCCCCATGCCAGTTCCCTATGGAGCGCCGCGGCTTTCCTATTTGGATTTTCCCTGCTCTATCCTGTCGGATGAAACAGCACACGCCCATCGCCTTGCCCGCATTACCGACCCGGTCCCGCCACCCCCGCAACACGCCAGATCATCGCCCATGATCGTCGCTTTGCTGTCGCCTCATTGTCGCTTCACTGTCGCGTCGCAGCTGCGTTACAGGCGCGCCACTGTCGCTTCGTCGGCGCGTGACTGTCGCCTTCTCGGGCAAAAACGCCCAAATGCGCACGGCATCGACACTATGTACTTTCAACTGTCGCGTCGGCGCCCTCCTCATCCGACCCTCATGTCGCCATTCATCATCAACCGGAAAAGAAGCAGCAACAGTAGAAACCTACATGCCTTCGTGACGACCGGGCAACAAAGCGCGGCGTCACAGCAGGAGAATGAAATGAGTTTGATCCTTATGGCGCTTGCCGCCGCCGCGACCCACAATGTGTCGGTCGAGCATCATGGCAACCAGATCGGCGCCACCTACACCGCCCGTGCCGACATCCGCACAAAGACCATCGGCGCCAAGACGCCCAACCGCATGGACAATCAGCGCTGCCAGTGGACCGCGACGATCGTCGTCGACCGCAAGCTGGACCATGGCCCGGCGCTCGCCCGCACCGTGTCGAGCGACAAGCGCTTTTCGGGTAGCGAGGCTGGCGCCTGCACGACCGGCCGTCAGTCGGGCGAACGCAACATGGCCCAGTATCAGGACAAGATCGAAGCGCACCTGATCGCCGTGGCGGAAGCCGATCGCGCGCCGCTGCTGGCCGAACTGGACTCGGTGCGCGCTCTTGCGTCGAACTGATCGGACCATCGGCCTGGCATGGCTGGGCGGGCTCGGCCTCGCCCTCCATGCCGTACCGGCCGCCGCCCAATATGCCAGCGGCCCCAGCGCCACGGTCGAGGTCGCCAGTGACGAGCGTCGCCGCGGCCTGAGCTGGAGCGACGGCGATCCGGTGCTGCGCGGCAGCGTCTCCGTGCCGGTCGCGCAGGGCCTGTCGCTCGATGGCGCCGCCACCAGCCTCTGGGACAGCGATCGCCATGGCGGCGCCGACGCCGTGATCGACCTTGGCCCTTCCTATGTCCACCAGCTGGGCGGCTGGCGCCTGTCGCTCGACGCGCGCTACCTTCTCTTCCCCGGCGCCGATCATCAGGGCTATGGCGAATTTGGCGCCGGCGCCGGCTTCCTGATCGGCCCCGCCAGCATCGACATCGGCGCCCAATATGCGCCGCGCCAGTCGGCGATCGGCGGCGACAATCTCTATCTGTCCTCCGCCGCCGCCTTCGCCATTCCCGGCACCCCGCTCACTGCCTCGGCACGGGTCGGCCATAGTTCCGGGTCGGATCGCGATCCGATCGCCGCGCAACGGCTGCGGCCGGGGGGCGACTATTGGGATTATGGCGCGGCCATCGCCTGGTATCGCGGCCGCTGGTCGGCGGAACTGCGCTACAGCGACACCGACATCGACAGCCGCGATGCGCGCCACGCCGGCTCGGCCCTCATCGGAAAGGTCGGCCTAACCCTGTAGCACCAGCGATATGAGTTCGGGCGAGGAGACGCCGGCCGAGCGCAGGAAGCCCTGATAATAATCAAAACCTTC
>NZ_NOIW01000205.1:0-4031 GCF_002708645.1 Sphingobium sp. IP1 | reverse complement strand
CCACGCTCGCGGCGGCGAAGCTGCCGGTCTATGCCTATCGCTTCGACTATGTCGCCACCTCGGTGGGCAAGCCGGGCGCCGGCCATGCCACCGACATCCCCTATTTCTTTGACACCCAGGCGATCAAATATGGCGCCGCGACCACGGCCCGCGACAATGAGATGGGCCGCACCATCAGCGCCTATATCGTCAATTTCGCGCGCAGCGGCGATCCGAACGGCACCGGCCTGGCCGCCTGGCCACGCTATGACGCGAGCGAGGACCGGATCATGCTCTTCAACCCCGACGGCAAGGCCGCCGCACAGAAGGATCCGCTACCGCCGGTCACGCCCTGAGGGTAGATTGGCCGGTCAGTAGTTCCACTGCACCTGGGTGCGGATCAGATTGCCTTCCGCCCGGCCGGTGCGCCGCTCATCGGCTTCGGCGCGCTTCATCCGGGCATAGGCGAAGGTGAATTCCAGCGCCTTCCACGGCTGCCATTCGATCCCCAGTTCGAACTCGTCGGTTTCCAGCCGCGGCGCATTGGTGCCGGCCTTCCACCCGCCGCGATAATGCTGCCAGCGGCCATAGGGCATCAGCGCACCGATCGTCTCGGTCGGCAGGCGATACATCATCTGGACATAGCCGCCGCTCAGATTCTTGGTCTCGATCGACTGGCTGTCCAGGTCATATTCCGGCCCCTTGCCCCAATTCCATTCGGCCTGGATGCCGAAGGGCTGGGGATAGAGGATGGCGTGCAGGCCGACGCGATCATCGTCATAGGCGATCGTGCTGACGCCGCCGCTGCGCAGTTCGGGCTGCACATCGTTCATCATCGCCGATCCGCCGATTTCCAGCACCTGCCCCTCAAAGGCGCCACCCAGCCCGTCCAGTTCGAACGGCCAGGTCGCGAACGCCACCTTCATCAGCCCGCGATTCTGCTCGGTCCGGTTGGTGCCCTGCCCGTTGAAGACGCCAAGGCCAAAGGCGCCATAATTGCCGAACAGCTTCTGCCCGTCATGCCCCAGCCGGTCCCAGATCTGCTGCACCGACGTCGGCGTATAATAGCCGACAATGCCCAGATCGCGCTCGCTCGGCACCGCGCTGTTGATCGCGTCGCTGCGGTCCAGCGTCAGCCGGTTGGACGAGGACTGCATATTTTCCCAGCCGAACGGCACCTTCGACTGGCCAAAGCGCAGGCGCCAATTCTTGCCCTTGTCGAGGAAGACGTCGGCATAGGCATCGCGCAGCTGGACGAAGCCCTCGCGCCGCTCGCTGCCCGCCTGGTTGTTCACCGCCGACGCGAAATCGGACTGGAGATAGAGCGACACCCGATCGGACACATCGCCCTGCAGCACCAACCGCGCCCGGCGCAGCGAAAAGCCGCCGCGATCCGAAATCGAACTGTCATGAGGAGAACGCAAACGGGACTGGCCGGCCGGCGCCGTATCATCGCCCGACAGGAAGGCGTTGTAGCGCATCTGGGTATAGCCGCGCAGCGACAGCTTCTCATACCAGGCCTTGGACTTGGACGGGGTCGCCGACGCCGGGACGGTCGCCGGTGCAGTCGGTGCAGCGGCGAGCGTGACAGGCGCAGAAGCGGCGTCCACCGCGGCCGCTGGCGCTGCCGCCACCGGCGGCGCGCCCTTGTTGGCGGCCAGCGCGGCGGTCAGCGCCTGCACCTGCGCCTTGAGTTCGTCGATCTGGCGCTGCAAGGCCGCATTATCCTGCGCCCGTGCCGGCGCGGAGATCATCAGCGTCGCCAGCGCGGTGCCGGCGGCCAGTCGCAATCGGAGCGTCATTCCTGTCCATTCCCCTGTTTCGGGGACGCCAGTATGAATCTTATGTTACATCGCAGCGTCTTTCAGATGTCGGTTTTGTGACATTGGCAAAAGCGCGGATCGCGGTTGGCGGCGGCGCCCCATCGGGCTGGAGCAGATTTCGATCCGGCCGTGCCGGATCGGCTGCTCCATATTTTTGATTTCCCGCCTTTTCCGAGTCATCAGGTGATTCCACCTGATTGGAAAACGCTTTAAGCCCATTCCTGCATGTTCGCCGTCCCGCCCCGCCTGCGCGCCCTGTCGCGCCGCGCCGCCCTGATCGCCGGGGCCAGCCTCGCCCTCGCGCTCGGCAGCTGCTCCGACGAAGGCAGCGGCCCGGTGGTGGTCAGCGTCATCGGCAGCCGCACCGAACTTGCCAAGCCCTTGCAGAACCTGCCCAATCCGGCGGCCAAGCTGATCCTGGAGGCCACCGCCCAGGGGCTGGTCGCCTTCGATGCCGGCGGCGACATATTGCCTGCCCTCGCCCAGCGCTGGGTCGTGGAGGATGATGGGCGCAGCTATATTTTCCGCCTGCGCCGCGCCTTCTGGGCCAATGGCGCCCGCGTCACCGCGCCCGATGTCGCCCGCATGCTGATGGCGCAAATCGAGATGCTGCGCCAGCTCGACCCCGACGGACCGCTCGACGCGGTGCAGGCGGTCGTGCCGATGACCGGCGAGGTGATCGAGATTCGCATGGCCGCCGCCCGCCCCTATGTGCTGCAGATGCTGGCCCAGCCGCAAATGGCGGTGCTGTCGCGCGACGGCGGCACCGGCCCCTATCGCAGCGTCTGGCGCAGCGGCGCGGCGATGCTGGCGCCGGTCGATCGCCTCAGCGGCGACGATGCCGACAGCGATGAAGAGGAAGCCGGCGTCCCCGCCTGGCAGACCCGCGTGCTGCGCGCCGAGCGTGCGTCGCTCGCCATCATCCGCTTCCGCGAGAAGCAGTCGGCGCTGGTGCTGGGCGGCCGCTATGCCGACCTGCCCCTGCTGGTGCCCGCCGGCATCGATCGCGACGCGGTGCGGATGGACCCGGTGCAGGGGCTGCTGGGCCTTGCCGTCACCGGCAAGGGCGATCTGCTCGACGATGACGGCGTGCGCGCCGCGATCAACATGGCGGTCGATCGCAACCAGCTGCTCCAGATGTTTCCGCTGGGCGGCTGGGCGATCAACGAGCAATTGCTGCCCGGCCAGCTCGACCTGCCGGTGGCGCCGCCCGCGCCCGCCTGGGTCGGGCAGGCGATGGATGATCGCCGCGCGCAGGGCCGCGCCATCATCGACCGCTGGCGTGGCACCCATGGCGATCCGCCGCCGCTGCGCATCGCCCTGCCCGCAGGCCCCGGCTCGACCCTGTTGTTCGGCCTGTTGGCGCGCGATCTGGGCGCCATCGGCCTGGCCGCAGAACGGGTCGACCTGGCCGACAAGGCGGACCTGTCTCTGATCGACGAGGTCGCCGCCTATGACAGCGCGCTCTGGTATCTCGGCCGCATCGGCTGCGCCCGCAAGATTCACTGCAGCCCGGAGGGCGAAGCCGCGCTGCAGGCCGCAAGCCTCGCCAGCACGGCGGAGGAACGCGCCGCCCGCGTCGCCCAGGCGGTGGGCCTGATTCAGGGCCATGATGGCTATATCCCGCTCGGCGCGCCGATCCGCTGGTCGCTGGTGTCGAAACGGCTCAGCGGCTTTCTGCCCTCGCCGCGTGGCCGCCACCCATTGAACCATCTCTTCCGCAGCACCAACTAAGGGTCTGCGCCCATTTTGCTGCGCCGGACGTTATCCGGCAGCACAGGGCTTTGGAGAGTGATGGAATGCCCGTTTCGGCCAAGCAGTTCGATGACCTTGTTCGTGACATGCCCGGCTTCGGCCGCGACCCTGCCTCGATCCGGCGCCGGATCGAGATGATGGAGGCCGTGCTGGAGGGGCTGTTCGTCATCCCCGGCACCAAGCGCCGGGTCGGCATGGACAGCCTGATCGGCCTCGTCCCCGTCGTCGGCGACATCGCGACCGCCGCCATGGGCGCCTGGATCGTGTGGGAAGCCCGCAATCTCGGCCTGTCGAAATGGCAGCTCACCCGCATGGCCGCCAATGTCGGCGTCGACACGCTGGTCGGCGCCATCCCCTTTGCCGGCGATATCTTCGACTTTCTCTACAAGTCGAACACGAAGAATCTGCGCATCATCCGCAAGCATCTCGATCGCCACCATCCCTCGACGGTGACGATCGACGGCTGACATGCAC
>NZ_NOIW01000204.1:0-4110 GCF_002708645.1 Sphingobium sp. IP1 | reverse complement strand
AGGCCCAGTCGGCCCGAAGCTGCGATTTTGGCCAGGTTGAAGAACGAACACTGAACGCTTGATTGATTCTACCAGGACCGTTGCTGACCACCGACCTCGTAGATATCGGCTTCCATGGAGCAATTGTAGCTCTCTGCGATGTTGAACATCTCGGAGAGGAGGCTTTGGATTTCCTCATCAAGGGAAATGCCATCCGGATCGGGGTCATAGGCGACGGTCAGTTTGTAATCACAATTGCCGTTTTTTACCATGGCGTAGTCGCGTTCCAGCATCGCCTCAATCCGCTCCCGAGCGGGTTTTCTACCTCTTCCACGCTTGTTGAAGTTCTCGATAATCAGATGCAGGGCGATGCTGGCAGTGGGCGGCTTTTCCGGCAGTTTGGTCTGTGACGGAATAATGTCGAGCGCCCGATAGACGGTCATTCGTGAGACCTTCAGGTCGCGGGCAACGCGGGCCTTGCTGGCGCCGGCGGCAAGGCGACGGCGGATTTCATCGTCATCGACGTTCTTCTTCCGGCCTTTGTAAACGCCTTCGGCGCGCGCCGCTTCGATCCCGGCGCGCTGACGATCCTTGATGAACTTCAGCTCCATATCGGCGACCATGCCGAGTATGGTGATGACCATTCGCCCCATGTCGCCCGCCGTCGTCACCTCTGGCTCAAGGATGCGCAGCGAAGCTCCCTTTTCATCAAGCTCATGCACCAGGTTCAGGACATCGCGCGTGGAGCGGCCGAGCCGGTCGAGCCGCAGCACGACCAGCTCGTCGCCGGTGTGCATAAACTGCATGATCGTTTCCAGTTCCGTGCGCCCGCTCCGCGAGGCCCCCGATCCGGTCTCGGAACGGATAATTTCGCAACCTGCATTCTTGAGGCGGCCAATCTGGATATCCAGATCCTGGTCCGTGGTGCTGACGCGGGCATATCCGATACGAGCCAAGTGCAAAATCCGTCACATTAGGGTGGCTCTTGCAGTGTATCGTCACATTGAGCGCAAACCCACCCTTTTGTGACAGACGAATGGTGTCACTCGGCCCTATCACTCTGGGGTGTACCCAAATGTTATAGGCCGATCAGCCGCCTCACGCTGCAAGCCGTCCAAAATCAATCCGGTCGTTCAGGTCGAGGTCGAAGCGGCCATAAGGGTTCACATGACTGTAGATCAACGGCGTGAGACCACGATAATCTTCCGGCGTCATCCGCCCCGCCCACTTCGGCTCAACCAGTACGGTCTGAAGCATGCGGGTGTTCACATACACCAGCGACGCTTGCAGGAGGTGTAGCGCCAGAACGGAGATTTCCTGCTCATGGATGCGGTTGGTGGCGATCTCGCCGCCCTTGCCGAAGAACACGAAACCATTAGCGCCGTTCCAGTTCTCAACCACATTCAGCCCTTCGTGGATCTCGCGGCGGAATGCCTCCTGACGCAAATACCGGCATAGGAAGATTGTTTTGACCGCGCGGCCGAGTTCACTCAGCGCCTTGTAGGTCGGGTGCATCACTTCGGCTCTGGCAAACCGGAGCAGGATCGCTTCCGGATCGGCGGTGCGCGATTGCATGGCAGCGGCATATTTGACCATTTCGTCATATTGTTGCTCGATCTCGTCCCAGTCGATCGGGCTGGAGAGGATCGGCAGTAAATTGGAAAGCCGCGTGCGCATGCCGGCTTGGGGAAGGGCCAGTTTCTGGCGTGCCACTGCTTTCAGCCGCGGGGCAAGCTCAAATCCAAGGAGTCGGCAGAACGCAAAGCCGACTGCGCTCTGGCCGTGGCTATCGACGTACTGGCGCTGGATTTCCATGTCGGTGCAATGGCGTAGCACGCCTTCGATCATGGAGGCGACCTCCGAGGAAGAGCACCGCTTGAGCTGGGAATAAACGCAGGTCGCGCGCTTCTCCACATGCCAGTAGATCATGACGCCACGGCCGCCATAGCGGGCGTGCCATTCCGTCATCAGGTTGCGGTCCCACGCGCCGAACTTCGTTGAATCGGACGCGCATGCCGTGCCCGCATCTCCCCATACTGCGGCATTGCGGATTGCCAGTGTCGCGTTTGCTACCCGCGCGCACGCCTCCCTCAGCGCTGGCGCGTGGATGAAACGGCGATGGACATGCAGCAATTCCTCGTAACTGACATCGGGTGTTGCGCCAGCGACCCGCTTGAGCCCGGCGTTCGTGCCCAAGCCATAGAGACACAGCAAAAGACGCTGAGCCAAGGCTGCTTTCGACAGGGTAACCCGCGAGGCCGACGTTTCGAAAGCATCCATCAATCCCGTGTCCAGAGCAGCCTCTTTCAACACGTCCAGCAGTCCGGTCATCGGCCAGCGCTGACCGATCTCGCTTTTGATCGAAGCGAGACCCTTCGGTTCGGGCAAGGGCTTGAACGGTGTAATCGATATCCGGTTGTCGCCGCGCCACAGGAGCCGGACCTTGTCGTTTTGTGGAATATTGGCATTGAGGAGCAACAGTTCCCGTTCAAGCTCCTCCCGGATCGAGGCGCAAAACGCCTGCGCATCTGGCGTCAGGCTGAGGCCGGAATAGTACGCATCTCGCCTGATCTCGAAGTCCTTGGGAAGATCGTCATCGGGATTGCGATAGCGATCCGCCCCGACCACCCAGATTTCTTTGGAGCGGATGCGGTCGCGCAGTTGCGTCAGGACGCAAAGCTCATAGCTGATCCGGTTTACCCGCCCATCGTCATCAATGACGGAACTGCGCCATCGCGCTGGAATCACCTCATCGATCGGAACATCCTGCAATGGCACGAAGCGGCATCCGCCATCCACCTTGCTCCTGATCCAGTCGAGGGCCGCCAGGACCGGCCGCCACACCGCGTTGTTCGACCGGAACTCAAGTACGGAAAGCAGGCTTGGCAGCATGCGCCGGTAATGATTGGCCCAGGAACCACGCATCACCTTGTAGATGCGCCGGTCCAGAGCGCCCTTCGCATGGCTCTCCTTGACGATCGCCGCCAGCTTGGCCTTACCGGCGATCGGGAAAATGACATCGCAGATGCGCCCCGATGGTTCATTGATCGAGGCGCTGGCGATCTCGACCAGCAGGCGCTCCTTTCCATAGACCCGCTCGATGTCTTTCGCGATATCGCCCACCACCTTGCGTTTCGAGCGCGTTCCGATCTTGTGAACGGTTTCGATCAGCAGGTCGATCATCGCGTCAGTGAGTTGCGCCTCCCGCGACATTAGATAAATCGCATAAAGGCCGAGCTGTCGCGCCGGCGCATGCCGGCGCATCTCCGAGGCCTTTTCACCGGCAACGCGGCGAACAATCTGATCGACCCATGGCTTGCCCGTAGCCGTCAGGAGATCATGGGGAAGATCAAGTCTCTGGATAAAGGCGAGTTTCTCGGTCACGTCGAGAATGTTGTCGAGCGTTGCCTGTCCGGCGTCACCCTTCATCCTGTTGAATCCGGTCGAGCTGTCCGGATCGGCAAGCGAGGCTTCCAATAACGCCACCGCATCTGACGAAAGCCGATCACTGGTTCCGATCAGCCAGGTGTCCAGATAATCTTGCCGTTGTGAGCGAACGACACGTTCAAGCTCCTTGCGCGACGGCCCATAAATACGCCGGTCCCGGCACCACAGGAAAACATGCTCAAGCATGGCATTGATCGACTGGCCGCCCGGGCACAGCTCGCCAGCAATCCATTCCGTCAATTGCGCGCGATCCACCCGCTTCATGCGGTGATATCCAAGATGGATCAGGATCTCCGCACAATGCCGTCGTGCTGTCCGACTGGAAAAGTCATAACCGGCTATCTCGCCAGCCTCGACACCGAGTTGCTCGGCCAGATACGAGAGGCCATCGGTAGGGATTGAGCCGGGATCGATCGCGAAAAACCCCAGGGAAGCGAAGAATTTCAGCTGCGCGGCGAGGCCAAGGCGCGTCAGGGCCGGCTTCGAATTTACAAAATCAATATCGGCAAAGCTCAGGCTCCATCGTCCGATCAAATCCCCGCCCGGAATACTCCGATCCATCAACCCACTCCCTATGATGGAGCGAACTGTCCTCTTCTATGATTTCCATCGTCAATACCGAATGCCACGTTCCCAAAACGTTCTCCGACTTGGCCAAAATCGCAGCTTGGGGCCGACTGGGCC
>NZ_NOIW01000203.1:0-4159 GCF_002708645.1 Sphingobium sp. IP1 | reverse complement strand
CCTGCTCGAACCCATCGGCAATATCCCGCCGGCTGAAGCTGAGGAACTGTACTACGCCATGCTGGACGACGTCCCCATGGCTGCGTAACTTAAACCAAATAGCCTCCGGCAAACCCGGGGCGGTTCAATCTGCGTCGGATTGCCAGCCAGTGCCTGTACTGCCGGTGCTGCTGGTTGGCCTCCATCGCGACCAGCCAGGCGCAAGATTAGTTGGCACAACAATATTGATATCGCTAACCAAAATGGGCGCGACCTCATGCAATGTCATTGACTGGCATGTCATTTCATGCCTATTTTGCGAGACTAATAATATAAATGGGTGAGGGAAATGACCAAGAGATACTCTTGTGCATCTGCAAATTGCGCCAAAATGATAGCGCTATCTATTTTTGCATTTGCGGTTTCAATATCCATATCTAAACTTGAGAAATTCCGCCCGGCCGACGATCTTCGTGATGGGGGGCATTAATGGACCGCAGAGCAGCGCTCGCGTCCATCGTCGGCGTGCTGGGCGCGAACATCTTCGCCCCGCTTGCACGGGCCATCGCCTACCAGCCGAACCCGGTCATCAATACCGGCGCACCTGAGATCATATTCACGCCCGGACAAAGAGCGCTGGTCACGGCGCTGAGCGAACGCATCCTGCCGACATCCGATACGCCCGGCGCCATTGCTGCAGGCGTGCCCGAATATATCGAACATATGCTGGGCGACTGGGCGATCACCGATGAACGGGCAACGATCTTCGACGGCCTGGCCGCGATCGATGCCCGCAGCATGGCCGATTATAAAAAGCCGGCCGTACAAGCCTCGGCCGCGCAGCAGGACGCATTGCTGACCCTTGCGATGAACGGCGAACTGTCAGGAGGAACTCCCTTTTTCGAGGCGTTCCGCCAGTTTGTCATCACCGGCTATTACACGTCCGAAATCGGCATCACGCAGGAACGCGAATATCTGCCCATCCCCGGCGAATATGACGGGGCCTATCCCTATGCGAAGGTCAAGCGGATATTCTCCTCATAGGGCGGGCAATCGCCTTCGATCCTCGATCCATTCATTTCCGACATGCTCATCGGAAGGGCAAAATCATGGCAGCAACAGATCGTTTCGACGCTATCGTCATTGGTTCGGGCGTCAGCGGCGGCTGGGCCGCAAAGGAGCTTACGGAAAAGGGGCTGCGCGTCCTTATGGTCGATCGCGGTCGCATGGTCGAACATGGGGAAGATTATCCCTTCGACGGCAAGTCAGCCTATGACATTCCAGCACGTGGCAGGATGCCGGCCGCCCTTGCCAAAAGCGATTATTTCGCGCTCAACGGCTGGGTCTCGCCCGCCACCCAGCCCTTCTTCATCAACGACCGGCTCAACCCCTACGACTATGACGCGCCCAACAAGTTCAACTGGGTTCGCCCGTCAGTGGTCGGTGGCAAGTCGCTGACCTGGGGGCGCTGGAGCTTCCGCTGGAGCCAGGCCGATTTCGAGGCCAACAAGAAGGAGGGCGTGGGGACCGACTGGCCCATCCGCTATGACGATGTCGCGCCCTGGTACAGCTATGTCGAAAATTATATCGGCGTTTCGGGTGCTCGGGAAAATCTGCCTTATCTTCCCGACAGTGAATTCATGCCGCCCTTTCCGATGAACGTCGCCGAAAAATGGCTGAAGGAACGGCTGGAAAGCGAATTTCCCGGACGCAAGCTGATCAACGCGCGCCTCAGCAACATCACAGAAGATAAGCCCGAGCAGAATCGCACCCGCTGTCAGAAGCGGGCACAATGTGACCGGGGCTGCAGTTTCGGCGCCTATTTCTCGACACAGGCCGTCACACTGCCCGCCGCCCGCGCCACGGGTCGGCTGACGCTGCGTTCGGACAATTGGGTCACGAACCTGGAATATGACCCAGCCCAAAAGCGCGTCACCGGCGTCCGGATGGTCGACGCCAATACTGGCCAGGTGGAAGTCGTTCAGGCCCGCATGGTCTTTCTGTGCGCATCGGCGATGAGTTCGCTCCACATCCTGCTCAACTCCCGCCCGGCAGGCAGCGAACGCAGCTATTTCCATTCCAACGGTGCGCTCGGCAGCGCGGTGATGGATCATATCTTCCGTGTCGGCGTGTCGGGCGACATTCCGGGCATGAGCGAATTTGTCGAATATGGCCGACGGCCCGGCGGCGTCTATGTGCCGCGCTTCCGCAATCTGGAAGCGGAGGATCTGCCCTTCAAGCGCGGCTACGGCTTCCAGGGCGGCGCCGGCCGCCAGGCGTCCGCGCCCGAAGGCTTTGGCCTGTCCATGAAGCACGGGATGCGCGAATATGGCCCGTGGCGCTTTAGCATGGGCGCCTTTGGGGAATGCCTGCCTTATGAGGATAATCGCGTCATGCTGAATCACAGCAAGACCGATCGCTTCGGCACGCCGCTGTTGCGCTTCGACGTCCGTTTCCGCGACAATGAAATCAGGATGATGGACGATGCGCTGGAACAGGGCATGCTGATGCTGCGCCAAGCGGGGCTTACGAACGTGACCGGCGGTCGCGGCAAGCATGTGCCAGGTGAGGCGATCCATGAAATGGGCGGCGCCCGAATGGGGCATGATCCCGCCACGTCGGTCCTGAACAAATGGAACCAGGCGCATGACGCCGCCAATTTGTTCATCACCGATGGGGCGCAAATGGCCTCTGTGTCCTGCGTTAATCCATCACTGACTTTCATGGCGATGACCGCCCGAGCCGCCGATCAGGCGGTCAAGCAGATGCAGGCTGGGGTAATCTGACCCGACAAGCAGCGTCATGGGCCAGCGCGCCAAAGGAGAGACGATGTACAGAATGTTCGCGACCATCGCGCTATTGACCATGGCACAGGCGGCGCCCAACCCTCATCTGCCTGCGCCCACCTATGACACTGCCGCCCCGACTCTTCCGAAAAACCTGAAGCATGCGGTGCTCATCCTGTCCAAGACCAATGGCTGGCGGCATATTGAGCATATACCTCATTCCAACATGGTCCTGGCTGATATTGCTGCCAATCTGGGACATGCCAGCTACACCACCGAAAATGCGGCAATCTTCAACGACGAACAACTGCGGCATTTTTCCGTCATCATTCTCAACAGTGCGAGCGGTGATTTCCTGACCGAGGCGCAGCGATCAGCCTTTGCGCGGTTCGTCGCGCGCGGCGGTGGCGTGGTGGCGCTGCACGCGGCCGGAGACAACAGCCACAAGGCGCCCTGGTATACCGGGACGATCATCGGCACCAAATTCATCGGGCATCCGGGAGGCGAGGATCAGTTTCAATCCGCGCAAGTCATCGTCGACCAACCACGGCATCCCGTCATGGCTGGCGTGACCATGCCTTGGGCGCCCGTCGATGAATGGTATTCCTTCGATGCGAACCCGAAAATGCAGGGCATGACGATACTCGCCCGGATCGACGAGGCGAGCTACCACCCCGGCGCCAAGCTGACGATGGGATCGCATCCGGTGATTTGGACCAATCCAGCCACCAAGGGGCGTGTCGTCTACTCGGCGCTCGGACATTTGCCGGAAAGCTACGACGATCCAAATTATCGCCGCATCCTTACGAACGCGATCCGCTGGGCTGGAAAATTCGGTCAGTAGAACGAGAATATTGAGGCGACGTGCATTGATGTACTGCCGTCAGGCTAATCGCGGCTACGCACAGGGTTTCCAGAGAAAATTGCATATCTCGATCGGATAAAGAGCGGCGTCGCAGTTCAAAGGTTGGTCGTCGGAATGGCGATCATAAACTGGACCGAGATTATGGCCACAAAGGCCAGGAATTGCCTACCTGCCGTCTGCGTTTGATCCCGCACCAATGGTGCATGGGAGTTGCCGCCGTGCCAACTTCCAGATCCTTCGAGATCGTGATGACCTTAACTGGCTGCGGGCTGTTCCGGTCCACGCCGTTCGTCCGCTTCTGATCAAAAATGGTTATATTTTGCGAGAGTGCGTCAGTCTCCGGGACGGTCATATTCGCCACGTGACGCGCCGATTGGCATATTGTGAGTAGCCCCTAGTTTTCTAGACGCCTTCTGCTTTCAAAATCTGCTGCCGTTCGAACTGTGCGGGGGACAGCATCCCGTTCCTGACCTGCTTGCGGACCGGATTGTAGAACATCTCGATGTAATCGAACACGTCCTGCCGGGCT
>NZ_NOIW01000202.1:0-4273 GCF_002708645.1 Sphingobium sp. IP1 | reverse complement strand
TAACGCGCTGCGCGCGTAAGTCTCGCTACCCCTCCCGTTTACGGGAGGGGAATGGCAGGAAACCACCCAACTTCGTCGCCCCAGCGAAGGCTGGGAGCTCTGGCGGTGGTAGAAGGAGGGCGGCTGTCTCGCTATCCGTTGACGTGGCGTTCGCCTGCCTGAGATGCCAGCCTTCCCAGGACCACCTTTGTTGTAACTCGCTGGAAATTGCGATCTGATCCATCAGAGGGGCGGGGGATGAAGGCTCAAGGTCCCGATGGCGTGATCTGTCTACAGAGACCGCAGGGAGTCTCACAGAGGCGAATAAGGAACAAGGGGCGGGTCAAATGCCTTGCTTAAATCAATTGTATAGCAATTCTAACCCTCCGATCTGGCAACCTCAGACAACTTTCCACGACTCAAAACAAGAATCCGATCTGCTGCTTCTATCGTTTCTCGCCGGTGAGCAATAACGATGCGAGTGATCCCCATATTTCCAACAGCTTCGTTGACGGCTCGCTCGTGGAGAACATCTAGGTGCGCAGTGCCTTCGTCCATGACGAGAATCCGAGGCTTCCGATAGAGGGCTCTCGCGAGGAATATGCGCTGTTTCTGACCACCCGAGAGGGTCGACCCCATATCACCAACCAGCGTTTGGTAGCTCATTGGCATCCGGGTTATGTCATCATGGATAGCAGCAGTCATCGCAGCCGCAACTACACTGTCCATATCAATATGATCATCAAAAAGCGCGATGTTATCCGCCAAGGTTCCCGCAAACAGAGTGTCATCTTGTAGAACTGCTGCAATCTGGCGCTGAAAATTTCGTCGCCCAAATTGCCCCAAGGGTAAGCCATCCACCAACATAACGCCTCTTTCAGGTTCAATAAATCCTATCAATAACTTGACTAGCGTTGATTTTCCGCCACCTGACATACCCGTTATAGCGACATGCTCGCCTGAGTTAATTTTTAGATCGAGGCCACTCAAGATGAACGGATCGCTTGGGGAGTATCTATAAAATATGTTTTGCAAATCAATAGAGCCATTCAAATCGCAGCTTGAATCTTTCATGTCGTTAAAACCAACATCCTCCCTAGAAAGAGCAATGTCAGAAATACGCTCAAGATGAAGTCCCGTCATGCGAAGGGCAATGCTCTGATCAATTAGTGATGATGCCTTTTCAATAAACTGAGTTTTATAAGACATATAGGCAAATACCATGCCTATGCTGAATCCATCACCATTCATGACCATTCCAACCGCCAGCCAGATGCTGATAACGTTTTCCAAGCCGAAAATCAAAATATTAGATGATGATTGCAAAATACTTATTCTAGAAGTAACAACATCACAATTCACTGCGTCTATCAGGCGGTTCTGCCAAATATGATGGCGTGACATTTCTTGTCCAAATAGCCGTAATGTTGTAATTCCACGAAGAGATTCTATCAAATTGCTTTGTTCTCTTCCATGGGCAATAATAGACGACTCTCGCGCATTTTTCTCAAGTGAAAACGAAACAATTCTCACAAGTGCATATGCAGAAAATGATATGATTGTCACTGCGCTAAGCGCAGTGCTATAAAATATCATTAGTGCTAGTGTAAATACAGCCATAATACCGTCTACTACGCCTGCAACAGCTCCTTGCGTCAGCATGGACTGTATCGGAATGATGGATTGAAAGCGTGATAATATATCGCCCGTATGTCGCCTCTCGAACCATTCAATTGGAAGGCGAAGAAGGCGGCGAGCGATGTTCGAGGCTAAGGTCATGCCGAGCGAACTGCCCGCTACGAGCAGGACATATGATCTAAGAAAAGTGGCAATGACATTTATGATCGAAAATAAAGAAAATCCCAACGCCAAGACAGTAAGCAAATCGTGATCGAACGCGGGAAGCGCCTGATCTAAGGCCAACTGCATGTAGTATGGCGAAACGAGAACAAAAGATTGAAGAACTAAACTTAGAACTATTATCTGGGCCAGGGCGCGTTTCATGCCGGTCATGCGCTGCCATAAGTGTGACAGCTTTAACCTATCTTGCTTTTGCGCTACTACAAAGGAGTCATTGGGGCGGAGTTCTAACGCTACGCCAGTGAAATGATCCGAAACTTCTTCAATGGGAAGCCACGATGAACGCCCGTCTGGATTATGAATCAGAGCCTTACTACGACGAATGCGTTCGAGTACGACGTAGTGGTTCATATCCCAATGTAGGATCGCTGGGAGACGTAGATTTTTGAGCTGGTCTAAAGGCACTTTAACTGCGCGCGGCGTCAAACCAATTTGATCAGCTAGCCCCATCAATGACTTTAACGCAGCTCCGCGCAACGAAGGCACAAAACGGCGCCGCATCGTCCCCAAGTCTGTGCGCAATCCGTGATAATCAGCTACCATGGTCAAACAAGCTAGACCGCATTCGGCAATTTCCGTCTGTCGGACTAAGCGGACGCGTGATTTCAAGAAAAGATCGAACGCAGGCTTCATCGCTTTTGAACTGCCAATAATGGTTCGAAGAGCCAAGCCAACAATGTTCGCTCTTCAGTGATGATTCGGGCAGTAAGTGTCATACCGGAAATGAGTGGTTCTCTCCTCCCATAGGCAGGAACAGCACGTTGATGCAACGACACCGTTACCGGATAGGCTGATAGATTAACGCCGGTTTCTGACTGACGTGAGATAGGGCTTGCCGCTACCGTCAGAACTTTGCCTCTAATACTTCCGAACCGCTGATATGGGAATGCATCTATTGCGATCCGAACCTCTTGGCCAGGCTTCACAAAGCCTATGGCCGAACTTGACACTTCCAATTCCGCGCGAAGTTCAGATCCGGACGGGAGGATGGTCATCAGCGGCGATTGCGAAGTGACGGATTGTCCTACGTTGGCCGTCAATGCTGTCACACGACCTGCAAGCGGGGCACGAAGGACATATGAGCGACTGCTTGCCGCATTGGCGGCCTGTTGCGCAACCCCGGCACGGGCCGCCGCAACACTCGCTTTCTGCGCACGGCCTTGCGAAGCGGCTTGCGCTGCACTGCGCTCATTCTCAAGCATTGAAGCACGCTTAGCGGCAAGAGCCTGTGCCAATTGTGAAAGCCCCTGTTGACGAACAAGTAGCGCCTCTTCCCGTTGTTGCATGTCCCGGACGCTTATGAACCCCCTTGCAGCAACCGGACGTATCCGATCGAGTTCGCGATGAGCCGATGAGACGAGATTTTGCTGAATCGCAATCTGCGATTGGAGATGTTTTACCTCTTCTACGAGACCGGCATGTTGCGCCGCGAACTGCCGCAATTGTGCGCCTACAGCTTCTTCGGTAGCAATTTCCTGGGCGAAGAGTTGAGAATCTTGCGCGGCGATGGCAGATTCCACCCGCACAGCGGGAGTTTCAATGCTCGCGCTATCTTCCTCTGCGCGTATCAGGGCCAAGTAAGCTCCTGACTTCACCTCCTGCCCCTCTTCCACAGGCAGCGACGCGATCACGCCACTTCTCCCAGGAACAATTAGCGATATACCTGCCGCTGGGACTATCGAACCAGACGCTATCTCAACCCGAGTATAGCTGGCCAATGATAGAAATATCAAACAGGATAATACAATCCCTACAATAAAATATCCTACTAATTGCCAAGACACCGGAACGAATATTTCGACGTTGCCTGGAAGCTTATTTATTGAGGAGTCTGAAACGTCTTTCCGAAACATAGCCTCATGAAAACCTCTATAAATATAGATTTAGTAGATAAATTACATTGTAGAGCCAATTAATTCAATTCCTCTATGATCAGAAAAATATTTTACAATCACTCGTCCGCCCGACGTTGTCCATATTCTCGGTTTTTCTTCACCAGGCTCATAAATTACTTGGTCTATGGGAACGGATTCTATATCTTGACCTTTCCTAAACGATTGCAAAAGAGTGGTTTTGGAATGGTCAAATTCTTTAAACTCACGAAACTGCCCGACGAAAAAAATCCGAAAATCTTTCCAGTTTGGAACATTAGCGCTAAATGAAACGCAAGGATGTACTACAGAGGCGCTAACTTGGCCCGCATAAGGTGGAAACGTAACAGCCCTGCCGTGCTTTGTAAATATCACCGGCTTAGTCCACATTGCTCGTTGAGAGCAATCATTGTTACGCATTCGACCATTAGCTGCAACTTGATCAATAGAAAGTAGGCGGTAGTGATACCCTATTAGGTATCCAGCCATCATCTTTTCCCCATCATCACGGACTGATGTAACAATATGATCGAATCCAGCTATAACAATGGTCTTTCCTCTAA
>NZ_NOIW01000201.1:0-4283 GCF_002708645.1 Sphingobium sp. IP1 | reverse complement strand
CCCAAGGCCGGCCCGCGCCGCCTCCGCCATCAGCAGCGAGGTGTCGAACATCGGCCCGCGCAGCGGCGGGCAGGGCGCACCGGCGGCGGCGAACCAGCGCGGCCATTCGTCGGCGCGGTAGGAGCGCAGCAGCGGCTCGCGCGCGAGCGCGGGGGGGTCCGGCCGGGGGGGGGGGGGGGGGGGGCGGGCGTGGCGGGGCGAGCGGCGCGCGCAGGATCGGCTGGGCATGGGTGCCGTGCCAGGCGCCCTCGCCAAAGCGGATCGCCAGGTCCAGCCCCTCGCCGGCCAGATCGACCCGATTATTGTTGGTCATCAGCCGCAGGTCGACATGGGGGCAGGCGCGGGCGAAATCGGCAAGGCGCGGCAACAGCCAGCCGCCGGCAAAGGTGCCGACTACGCCCAGGGTCAGCACTTCATGCAGCCGCCCGCCCTCGATCCGCTCCAGCGTGCCGCCGACCCGGTCGAACGCATCGGCCAGAACCGGGAGCAGCGCCAGCCCCTCGTCGGTCAGAGCGAGGCCGCGCGGCAGGCGGCGGAACAGTGGCGCGCCGATCCGCGCCTCAAGCTGCGCGACCTGCTGGCTGACCGCGCCCTGGCTGACGCAGAGTTCGAGGCCGGCGCGGGTGAAGCTGAGATGCCGGGCGGCCGCCTCGAAGGCGCGCAGGGCATTGAGCGGCAGTTGGGCGCGATCCATGGTCAAGGCATAAGGTTAGCTAATGACTGTGTCGAGAATTGATGCTTTGTCGCAAGCCGGTATCTCCCGCAATCTCTGCCCATCACCAAGCATATAGGGGTAAAGCGATGCGCAACTGGATGGGCGTAGGTATCAGCATGGCTGCGATGTTTCTGGGTGGCCCGGCCTGGACGAAGGCGGCGGACGATCCGCTGCTGCGGCCGATCGCGCTTGCCTCTTCCAAGCGCTGGCTGGCGCCGCAGGCACCGATCCGGCTGCATGGCCAGACCTATCTGGTCGGGTTCGGCGGCCTCAATGTCGCGCTTATCAGGACGAGTGCCGGGCTGATCCTGATCGACGGCGCGGTGCCGCAGGCAGTGCGCGACGTGGAGGCGAACATCAGGGCGCTGGGCTTTTCGATCCGCGACGTGAAGCTGATCCTGAGCACGGAACCGCATTTCGACCATGCTGGCGGGCTGGCCGCGCTGGCCCGCGACAGTGGCGCGACGGTGGTGGCGAGCGCGCCGGCAGCGGCCGTGCTGCGTACCGGCGGCATCGATCCGGCCGATCCGCAGGCGGCCTGGCTGGAGCGTTTCCCCGCCGTGCGCCGGCTGCGCGCGGTCAAGGATGGCGAGGAGATCCGGCTGGGCGACACGGTCATCACCGCCGTCACGACGCCGGGCCATACGATGGGCAGCATGAGCTGGCGCTGGAAAAGCTGCGAGGGGCGGCAATGCGCGACCATGATCTTCGGCTCCAGCCTCAATCCGATCGCTGCCGATGGCTATGCGTTTTCCGATCCGGCGCACCGGCCGCTGGTCGATGCCTTTCGCGCGACCTTTGCCAAGGTGAGCGCTATGGACTGCGACCTGTTGATCACGGCTCATCCCGATCCGGCCGACCCGGCGAAGCTGGCGCGCCTGCGGGCGAAGCGCGTGCCCAATGCCTTCATCGATCAGACCGCCTGCCGTCGCTATGCCGACCGCGCCGCCGGGATGCTGGACAAGAAGCTGGCGGCGGAAGGGGAAACGCGCAGTTACAGCCGGGGCCAATAGCCCCTTTCCCTGCTGGTCTTAATTTGCGACACTATTGTCGTAAATATAAAGGAGAGCAGGATGCAGATCGCAGGCAGGACGATATTCATCACCGGGGGTGGCGGCGGCATTGGCAGGGGGATGGCGCAGGCCTTTGCCGAGAAGGGCGGGCGCATCATCCTGGCCGATATCGACGCGGGTTTTGCCGAGGCGGAGGCGGCGAAGCTGCCGGCGGAGACGGACGTGCTGGCGCTGCCGATCGACGTCACCAGCCGCGACAGCTGGGCGCAGGCGAAAGTGGCGGCGGAAGCGCGCTTCGGCGCTGTGGATATCCTCTGCAACAATGCCGGAATCGCGTCGGGCTTTGCGCCGCTGATCGACATGGACCCGGCCGATTTCGACCGGCTGGTCGCGGTCAACCTGACCGGGGTCTATAATGGTATCGCCTGTTTCGCGCGGGCGATGGTCGATCGGGGCGCGGGGCATATCGTCAACACATCGTCGATGAACGGGCTCAACCCCTTCGGCCTGTTCGCCGCCTATTCGGCGAGCAAGTTCGGCGTGCTGGGCCTGTCGGATTCGCTGCGGCAGGAACTGGCGCCCCATGGCGTCGGTGTCTCCACTTTGTTTCCCGGCCTGACCCGCAGCCGCATGTCACAATCCGACACGGTCGGGCCGGGCGCGATGGACCCGGCGCGGCTGGCGCAGATTCGGGCCAACATGATGGAGCCGATCTGGCTGGGTCGGGCGGTGGTGCGCGCGGTCGAGCAGGATCAGCCCTATATCATCACCCACCCCGAATATCGCGACGACCTGGCCCGTCGGTTCGATACGATCCTGGCGGCGTTCGGCGAGCCGGCCCAGCCGGGCTATCGCACGGGCGCGTCGGCGACCGGGCGTTGACTCAAGATCGGGCGGCGGCGAGAATCATTTCCGCCCCTTTTTCCGCGATCATCATGGTCGGCGCATTGGTGTTGCCCGACGTGATCGTCGGCATCACCGAGGCGTCGATGACGCGCAGCCCGCCGATGCCATGGACGCGCAATTGCGGGTCGACCACCGCGCGCGGGCCGCTGCCCATGGCGGCGGTGCCGACGGGATGGAAGATGCTGCTGGCGATCGCGCCGATCCCTTCGAGCAGGGTGGCGTCATCCTGCCGATCCGGGCCGGGCCGGAACTCCTGCGGCGCATAGGGGGCAAGGGCCGGCTGGCCGACGATCGCGCGGGTGACGCGCACCGCTTCGATCGCGACCTGGCGGTCTTCCGCCGCCGACAGATAATTGGGGCGGATGGCGGGCGGGGCGAGCGGATCGGCGGAATGGATCCACACATCGCCCCGGCTGTGCGGGCGCAGGTTGCAGACGCTGGCGGTGAAGGCGGGAAAGGCGTCGAGCGCGCCACCGAACGCGGCCAGGCTCAAGGGCTGGACATGATATTCGAGATTGGCGGTGGCATGACGCGGGTCGGATTTGACGAACATGCCAAGCTGGCTGGGCGCCATCGACAGCGGCCCGGAGCGACTGGCGAGATAGTGCAGGCCCATCCACGCCTTGCCCAGCCATGATCCAGCGCGGCCGTTAAGGGTGGCGATGCCGCTCACCCGATAGGCGCAGCGTATCTGGAGATGATCCTGCAGATTTTCGCCGACGCCCGGCCGGTCGGCCAGCACGTCGATGCCGAGTGCGGCCAGCCGGGCGCCGTCGCCGATGCCCGATCGCTGGAGGATGGCGGGGCTGCCGATCGAGCCGGCCGACAGGATGACCTCGCCATCGGCCTGCGCGGTGCAGGCGTCGCCATCCAGCAGGAAGCGCACGCCGGTGGCGTGGCCCTGCGCGATCGTCACCCGGTCGATCGTCGCGCCGGTGACGATGCGCAGATTGGGGCGGTTCATCGCCGGGCGCAGGAAGGCGTCGGCCGCGCTCCAGCGCCGGCCGCGCCGCTGCGTCACCTGAAAATAGCCCGAGCCCAGATTGTCGCCGCCGTTGAAGTCGGCGGTTTCGGGCACGCCATATTGGCTTGCAGCCTGGCGGAAACGGTCGAGCAGATCCCAGCGCAGCCTTTGCCGCTCGACCCGTATCTCGCCGCCCGCGCCATGGGTGGCGCTGGCCCCGTCCTGATGATCCTCCGCCCGCACGAAATAGGGCAGGACATCGTCCCAGCCCCAGCCGATGTTGCCGGCCTGGCGCCAGCCAGCATAATCGGCGGCCTGGCCACGCATGTAGATCATGCCGTTGATCGAACTGCTGCCGCCGATCACCCGGCCGCGCGGATAGGCGATGGCGCGGGCGCCAAGGCCGGCCTGCGCCTCGGTCTTCAGGCACCAGTCGGTGCGCGGATTGCCCATGCAATAGAGATAGCCGACCGGGATCTTTATCCACAGCCAGTCGTCCTTGCCGCCGGCCTCCAGCAGCAGCACGCGGTTGCGCGGATCGGCGCTCAGCCGGTTGGCCAGCACGCATCCCGCGCTGCCCGCGCCCAGGATGATATAATCCCAGCGGCCATAATCCCGGTCCATCGCCTCTCCTCTTGTGCGCGGACCATGGCCCGGCGGGGGCAGCGCGGGATGCGTGCTGGCC
>NZ_NOIW01000200.1:0-4513 GCF_002708645.1 Sphingobium sp. IP1 | reverse complement strand
GGTCGTTCTATCGAAAAATCGCTCATATATTTATCTAAACCCGTTAAAATTATTGAACTTAATAGAAAAAACCCCGTAGATCTGATTATTCAAATTAAATTGCGAGTTCACGTTCTGAGGTCTTGGCTTTACAACGGATTGCCGCGTTCGAAATTCGATACGTTGCACTTCCATATGTGGGATGTCTGCTTATGGAAAGATGACGACTATGGGATCATTCCGATTGGCATTGGCAATCTCCGCAATGTTGCGGACAGTCACGAGACGTTAGAAGAACTAATCAAGCTGATAGCCGCCTTAGCTAGAAGATTCCCCGGGCATCCGAACAGGGCCCATTCGAAAATGCTGATCCGCAAGATCGAATACCTTGAGGCCGCCGTTCTGGGAGAGCAAGCCCTACAACTCGGAGATGAAGCTTCGACAGCTAAATTTCTGGAAGAGTGGGAAGATCCGCGCCTTGGACTCGGGAAACTCGTGCACAAACGGACGATCACGACCCATGCTAGATATGGTGGTTTGGTACAATGGGCAGTCTCTCTTTTTGCTGCATTCCAAATCTCAAGGCGGCGGCAGTTAGGCAGCGTTGCTCCGTCGCCGACGTCCATTGAGAACCGCAAGAGCATTGAAAAGCTTGTAGCGTCTTTTGTCCCCACCACTCACCAGCTGACGAGCTTCCTGTTTAAGCTGGCCCTCATGTGCGACATAGACTTGGGTTCATTGAAAGAGCTGGATCGTGAATGCCTGAGGAACTCAGAAGGTGGTACGATAGATATATTCTACAGAAAGAACAGAAATTCTAAGAAACTCCTATCACGCACTGTCAAGGATGGAAGCTTGGAAACCCCGGGCGGATTGATCAGAGCTGTTTTGGAGATAACAGATCTAGCAAGCCAAATACTTTCGAAGCACGGACATCAAGATGCAAGAAAATTATGGCTGGGTGTTTTCAGAGGTTCTGGAGTACACGCTTGCGATTTTTTCGATACTAAGAGCCATCCTTGGGTAGCGTTTTGTGATCGCAACAAAATTACCAATGATAATGGCGACGTTCTAGATGCGATCCAGCCATCAAGATTCCGTAAGACAGTCAAAGCGGTAAAATATTTGAGAAGTGGCGGCGATGTCAACGCTATCGCTGACGACAATAGTAAAAACGTTGCCCGGGACCACTATGCAAATCTTCCAGCGCTTGCTGAGATGCACGACGAAGCTGTCGCCAGTGCTTTTAGGCGCGCTTTGTCGGATTGTGACCATCGCGTTCTGCCAGATCTATCGAATAGGGAATCGGAGGCTGAACAGCTAAGTCAAGCAACAGGCTTCAGCGTGGCCACCTGTCTCGCTGTCATTGATGGTGAAGAGGATGTCTGGCTAGCCGGCTGCTTGGACTTCTCTGCAAGTCCATATGGCGCCAAGGGAGAGGATTGCCCTACGCCATTCACCGAGTGCTTGCACTGCCCCAACAGCGTATTCACCGCCCGCAAGCTCCCCAATCTATTGCGCTTTAAAGGTATTTTATCCGATCGGCGAACTGAGGTCGGCGACGAAGAGTGGGCAGCGCTCTATGCGGAGGATTGGTATCGCTTGACCAAACAGATACTTCCCAGGTTTAGCGAGGCGCAGATTTCTGGAGCTTCGAAGATTATTCAAGGAGACAGTCTCGACGACGACCCTGAACTATTCATTCCGGCGGTGATTGGACTTTCGGCATGACTGATGGCGTGACAGAGGTGGCTGCGGCGAAGCTAGGTCTCAAAATCGATCCGTCTCTTCCCGTCATCCCGAAAAACTATCTGGACCCAGGGGAGCCTGCCGATCAGCTCAGCATCAAGGGTGACAAAGAGTGGGATCTTACTCCAGGGATCGCGAGGACAAATGTTCCAACCCATGACCGGAAAGTGAGATTCGAGGACTATCCTATTGAATATGCTGAATTAATATGGGCCTATTCATGGTTATGCATGAATTTTGATCATAGTTGCGTGGCGACTAATCTCGCCGCAGTTCCGCCGGCTAGAGTTCGCCGAGAGGCGAAGCGACTGTTGAGATACCTTCGTTTTATGAAGAACAGGGGCGTTGGCCTCGCTAACATCAGGGATTCAGATAACGACGCGTGGATGGCTCTCTTTCGGGGCCAATCGCACCCCAGCAGAGTGAGGGCCTCCTCAGTTCCGAAGCGCCTTCACATATATCGGGATTATCTCGACGTAGATATGCCTGCAGAGGGGCCTTGGAGAGATCGCGAAGCGAACGAAGTGCTTGGCAAAAGAGAGCAGACCTTCGTTAACACGACAAACCGCGTGCCGCGATCGATCATGGATCCGATGCTCAGATGGGCCCTGCTTTATGTCGATGTCGCTTTCGAAGATGTTTTGCGTATTGCCCGAGGAGATCGAGCATCTGTTATCCGTCCAACGGCAGGCTGCGCCTGCATCCCCGGTACAAATGTCAGTTGGCGTTCGGACAAACATAGAGATCGCTTTCGGTATGAGCAGATACATCTATTTGTGACAGCAGCTTACATAGTCACTGCCTACTTATCCGGGATGAGGGATTGCGAAGTGCAGGCGATCAGGCGCGGTTCTGCGCGAGTGAAGCGGGATGAAGAGGGCAATCCGTATCGGCATTCGATTGTCTCGATGGCCTTTAAGCGTCAGCACGTCAGAGGCGTGATCGAGGAGTGGGTGGTTTTACCAGAGGTGCATCGCGCTTTAGAACGCGTCGAGAAAATATCCGACTTGATGCGGGAGTTAGAGCCACGGTTCTTCGAATGGCCGGACTCGGACCTGCTTTTTCGAAGGTACTCTAACGTTCGGACGAGTGTTGCGGCGATCACGATCCAGATTAATCAGTGGCTGCGAGCATTCGAGAAGCACGCGACTCTGTTGGCAAGTGATGCGATCGCTAGAGCGAAAACCAAGAAAGAGCGTGAGCACATTGCCCGCAACTATTTGATCCCGGTGCACGACTACGGCCGCCCATGGAACTGGATTAGCCGCAATTTCCGGCGCACGATTGCTTGGTACATCGCAACTGAGCCGTTTGGCGTAGTTGCAGGCAAACGGCAGTTTGGCCATGTCCAAGAGACTACCTTCCAGGGCTATGCAGGCTCTTGGAAGGCGGGATTTCGCGACGAGATTGAGGTCGCACGTCAGATCGGCAAAACGCGCGATATTGTTGAGATGTATGCTCACGTCAGAAACGGTGGAACCTTGGGCGGCCCCAAAGGGAAGGAACTCGCAGACGAGTTCAGAGCGGTTGCCGCAAAGCTCGGCGACCTCCCTGGCCAGGTTGTGGACGAGAAGCGTCTCCTTGGAATGCTCAAGAACGCTACGCGTGAAATCTACCCCGGGCTCTTGAACGACTGCTATTTCGATAGAGCGACCGCACTTTGCCTTCATCGACCGGGTTTGAAAGGTCGAGACAAGCCCTACTTCGCCCAATGCGATTGGGAGAAGTGCCCAAACAGCTGCTTCTGGGGTAAGCATCGGGCGGCGTTTCAGTCCAGCCTCGAGCATGCGCAAAGCCTCAGAAAAAGGCCTAAGCTATCCAAGAACCAACGGACCGCACTTGACGTGGTGATAGCAAAGTACCGCTCATCACTGAGCAGGGCAGAGCATGCCTGTTAAAAGTGCGAACTCGGAAGCTGTCCGCGCCGCTGTGCAGCGCATCCTTGACGGCGATCCGCTTCGCGCGCCGAATTGTGATTTGCTCGATGCCAATCTTGTTTTGGAAGCTGGGGTGTCAAGAGCCACCCTGTATCGCTGTGAGGAACCCATGATCACGTGGCGGCTGGCCAAGGAAGCTGCGGCTGCGGAAGCTATTAAAGCCCTTGGCGCTCGAAAGGTCGAGGACCCCTCACTGGACCTTACTGATGAGCTACTCTGGAACACCGCTCGGATTGACTACGCTGCATTCCACAAGATGCCTGAGGAAATCCAGTTGGCCTGGGTGGACATGAAGACTGCGGTGCCATGGCGCTCTAGGCGGGAGCATGTCGGGTACAACGCAGATCAGGTGATCGAAACACTCGTCAATCAGTTGTTCGGGGCGACACTTGCACTACGCCGGGCACACGAGACAATCGAAGCGCTAACGGAGCAGGTCAACAAGTTGGGCGGAAACATCGTCCCGATCCGGCCAACTCAAGGCGGACCTGAGACGTCGGGCTAATTTCCCAGGTGAGGGAGCCCGGCGCTGAGCGCCGGGTCCATGCCTCCTATTGAGTGTCAGGCTCGGGCAGGATCAGCGCTGCGCGGACGGGAAAGCTCCGCGCAGATCCTGCCTTCCGCAGAAGGTCCTGCTTCTCGGCTATCATACAGGTAAGTTCTACGCGGTGTAAATGTGACAGAAAGTTTGAGACTGCATCTGATCTTCGCGGAGAACCAAGCCCAAGTTGAACAGTGCCGGCGGAACACGCAGGGAACGCGAGCTGGTAAGTATTTGATTTTGCTAGGCGTGGGTTTGGGGGCAAAACCGGATGTGCTAACAACATTTTGCCTGTAACTGGCCGTTT
>NZ_NOIW01000020.1:0-77672 GCF_002708645.1 Sphingobium sp. IP1 | reverse complement strand
CAGGCGGGCGACGGCCCGATCCAGGCCGCACCCCCGCCCGGCATCACGCCGGACGAGGCGGGGCGCCCCCCGCCCGCGCCGCGCCAACCCCCCGAAACGGGCCTTAACCCAGCCGCAACCCGGAAACCCCCCCCCCCCCCCCCCGCCGCCGTGGGGGCCGAAGGCGGCGGCCCCCCCCCCCGCCCCAAACACAGGCCGTCACACCCCCCACCCGATTCGGTTTTGGGCCCCCCCCCCGCGCTTCTGGCAACGGCCATTTGCAATTGACAATCGATCGCAAATGAACCCGCCATGATATTCGCTCCACCGATCGGGCCCGGCCCGCACCACTGATTTCCGGCACCCGTCCGGCCGGGTGGCTGGCGGGTGCCCATCTATCCAGAACAGGGGATTTCCATGCCATCCATCCATATGCTGCGGGCAACCGCGGCCCTTGTCGCGCTGACCGGCGCACAGCAGGCACTGGCTGCCGAGGCTGACCAGGATTCCAACCAGATCGTCGTCACCGCCGCCGGCCGTGAACAGGAGGTGCGCGACGCGCCCGCCTCGATCAGCGTCATCACCCGCGAGACGCTGGACGCCATGCCCTATCGCGAAGTGACCGATGCGCTGATGGAAATCCCCGGCGTCACCGTCACGCCGGGCGAAGGCAATAGCCGCGACATCTCGATCCGCGGCATGGCGCCGCAATATACGCTGATCCTGGTCGACGGTAAGCGGCTGTCGTCGCGCGAATCCCGCACCAATGGCGGCAATGTCAGCGAAGGTGGCCTGCTGCCGCCGCTCGAAGCGATCGAACGGATCGAGGTGGTGCGTGGCCCGATGTCCTCGCTCTACGGATCGGACGCGATGGGCGGCGTCGTCAACATCATCACCCGCCGGATCAGCGACCATTGGCGCGGCAGCGCGCGCGTCAACGGCACGATGCAGCTGGCGGACAATTTCGGCAATTATACCGACGGCAATTTCTATCTGTCCGGCCCTGTGACCAGCGGCATCGGTCTGCAATTGCAGGGATCGATGAACCGGCGCGAGGGCGACACGGAAATCGGCGGCACGCCCGAACGGCATGATGACAGCCTGGCCGGCAAGCTGGGCTTCAACCTCAGCGCCAACCACCAGATCCTGCTGGAGGGCGGCTATTATCGGCAGAAGGTGATCGAGGTTGCCGGCGAGACGACCGAGACGTCGGCGACCGCGCCGCTCGGCACCGAAACCACCCAGACCCAGAAGCGCAAGGTCGCATCGATCAGCCATAGCGGCCAGTGGGGCTTCGCCAGTTCCGAATCCTATCTGCAATATGAGGATGCCGAACATGTCGAGGCGCAGAAGCGGATCAAGAACACGGTCGGCCAGAGCCTGTGGGTCATCCCGCTGCCGTCCAACACGCTGACCGTCGGCGGTTTCTATCGCTATGAGGATCTGTCCGACCTGACCGGCAACCTTTTGTCGGGATCGACCACCACCGGCACCACCCGCACCAGCTGGGCGCTGTTTGCCGAAAATGAGCTGAAGCTGCTCGACGGGCTGGCGCTGACCGGCGGCATCCGCATGGATCATGACGAACAATATGGCGTCCACTGGACCCCGCGCGTCTATGCGGTGTGGAACATCACCCCGTCCCTGACGCTGAAGGGCGGCTATTCGCAGGGCTTCCGCGCGCCGAGCCTGCGCCAGACGATTCCCGACTGGGGCCAGACCAGCCGTGGCGGCACCATCTATGGCAATCCCGATCTGGAGGCCGAAACCTCTCGCACGATCGAGGCTGCCCTGCTCTTCTCGCGGAATGGCTTCAACGCCAGCGTCACTGCCTATGACACCCGCTTCAACGACAAGATCACCCGTGTGACCTGCGAAGTGGCGGGTGCCTGGTGCGTCGATGAACCGCTCAGCTCGATCGGCCGTCCGCCCACGACCTATGTCAATGTCGACAAGGCGCGGGTGCGCGGCGTGGAAGTCTCGGTCGATGTGCCGCTGACCCACACGCTGCGGCTGAACGCCACCGGCACGCTGACGGATTCGGAACAGCTGAGCGGCGCCAATATCGGCGCGGCGCTCAACGACACGCCCAAGCAGCAGGCCAGCGCCTCGCTCAACTGGCGCCCGGACAATCGCTTCTCCGCCTTCGTGCGCGCCGTCTATCGCGGCGAGGAAGCCGTGACCGAGGCGCAGATCAGCGGCAATAATATCGTGTCGCCCGACTATACGGTGGTGGACATGGGCGCATCCTACAAGATCACGCCCGCCTTCACCTTCCATGCCGGTGTGCAGAACCTGCTCGACAAGCGGCTCAACTATGACATGGCGGGCTATCTGATCGACCCGGCCCGTGTCTGGATGGGCGTGGGCGTGCGCTTCTGATCCGACGTGCGATCGCCGGCCCGGCAGAGACCGGGCCGGCGATCAGACGGCGACGCTGAAGCGCGTTTCGGCCGGGCGCAGATAGGCGTCGAAACAGGCGGCGATGGACCGGGCATAGGGCGCCGCGCCGGGTTGCAGCAGCAACTCGTCCCCCTCCCGCCGGAGCAAGCCGATCCGCTCGAACCGATCGAGCAGCGCCGGTTCAGCAAGGTCGCCACAAGCCGCCCGGCCATCGCACAGCAGCCGTTCGATCAACGCGCCCCGCCGCTGGTCGTCGGCACTGCGCCGCACCCCACGGGCTGCGGGCAGCCGATGGTTCGACAAGGCGTCGCGATAGGCACCGGCATTCTTCTCATTCTGGACGATCAGGTCGGGGAACTGGCTGATCGCGCTCGCGCCCATGCCGATCAGCGCATCGCTGTCATCCTCGGTAAAGCCCTGAAAATTGCGGCGCAGCCGTCCGGTTGCAGCGGCCACCGCGAGTGGATCGTCGGGCAGCGCGAAATGATCGAAGCCGATCGCCTGATAGCCGGCCGCCGTCAGCATCGCATGGCCAAGCTTCGCCATCGCAAAGCGCTGTTCGACACCCGGCAATTCGGTCGCGTCGATCCGCCGCTGACGCGGCAGCAGGCGCGGCATATGGGCATAGCCGAACAGCGCGATGCGCGAGGGGGACAGGCGAATGCTGTCCTCCAGGGTCCGGGCCAGATCCGCCTCGCTCTGCCCCGGCAAGCCATACATCAGGTCGAACCCCACCTGGATGCGCGCACGGGCCAGCGCGCCCACCGTCATCGCCACCGTCTCGGCCGGCTGCACCCGGCCGATCCGCTGCTGCACATGGGTGGCGAAAGTCTGCACCCCCAGGTTGACGCGCGTCACCCCGACCTTGGCCATGGCGTCGATCCAGGCCCGGTCGATCCGGCGCGGGTCCAGTTCCACCGCCATCGCCGCCGCGCTGGCGTCGAAGCAGAGCAGCAACTGATGATTGAGCCGGACCCAGTCGATCAGCGGCAGAGAATTGGGACTGCCGCCGCCAAAGGCGACATGGGTGACGCGCCCCCGTCCGCCGAGCCGCGCCGAAACCAGCGCCATTTCCCGCTCCAGCGCATCGACATAGGCCGACAGGCGGCGGGGCCGGGTCGCCGCCCCGGTGTTGCACCCGCAATACCAGCAAATGTCATGGCAATAGGGGATATGGACATAGAGCGACAGGCGCGCGTCCGCCGGCATCGCATCCAGCCGCTGCGCCATGTCGGCCGCCCCGACATCCTCGCCGAACTGGGCGGCGGTCGGATAGCTGGTGTAGCGCGGCACCGGCGCGGCGAGCAGGTCGGGATGATAGCGGAACATGGCGTCCCGCCTGCCATGGCGCCCGATGCCGAACATTGCGCAGGATCAAATCGCCGATTGCGCCGCATCAAGGAAGGCCGCCCCGATCGGGAGCAGAGCGCCATCACTGACCCACGATCAGGGATGGAGAAAAGACATGCACTTGAAAAAGATGATGATTGTCGCCGCGATGGGCGCCATGGGCACGGCGCTGGCCGCTGCTCCGGCCCAGGCCAAGCAGGGCGACGTGCTGGTGCGCGTGCGCGGCATCATGGTCGCCCCCACCGAAAAGAGCGGCAGCATCCTGCCCGGCTTCCCCGGCGAGAAGGTGTCGGTGAACAACGGCATCGCGCCCGAAGTCGACGTCACCTATATGGCGACCGACCATATCGGCTTCGAACTGATCGCCGCGACCACCAAGCATAGCGCCAGCGGCCGCAGCGGCACCACCGGCGGGATCGGCAAGCTGGCCTCCACCTGGGTGCTGCCGCCGACGCTGACGATGCAATATCACCCGATCGTCGAGGGCCATGTCCGCCCCTATATCGGCGCCGGCGTCAACTATACGCTGTTCTACAACGAGGATGCGTCGAGCGGGCTGGAGGATGCGGTCGGCAAGACCAAGGTCCATATGTCCGACAGCTTCGGCTGGGCCGGCCAGGTCGGCGTCGACATCGACCTCAACGACAAGATCTTCCTCAACCTCGACGTCAAATATATCGACATCGACACCAAGGTGCGGCTGACCACGGCCGCGGCCGGCACCCAGAATGTCAAGGTATCGCTCGATCCCTTCGTGTTCGGCGTGGGTGTCGGCATGCGCTTCTGATCCTCCGGGGGGTGGACCAGAAGGAAGGGGCCGGAGCGGATCGCCGCTCCGGCCCCTTCATCATTTCACCAGCGATGCGATCAGAAACGCTTTTCCAGGATCAGCAGCGACGGCTCGTCATCGACGCTGCGGGCGACAAAGCCCTGTTCGCGCTCCAGTTCGATCGCGGCATGATTGGCGCGGCTCTCGATCGCCTGGAGCAGGCCGACGCCCATTTCCTGCGCGCGGTCGGTGGCGTGGCGCAGCATGCTCCAGCCCACGCCCTTGCCGCGATGGTCGGCGCGCACCGATATCGCGACTTCGGCGCGGGTCCGGTCGGGATCGGCGGCCAGGGTCGCCGCAGCCAGTATGGCCCCCTTCTCGTCGGTCGCCAGGAAGGTCTCGCAATTGTCGGGGTCGCCATGGATCAGATCATGAATCTGCCCGGCGCTGACGCCCGGCGCACTGCTGAGAAAACGGAAGCGGCGATCATCATCGGACACGGCCGAAAAGAAATGGGCCAGCGCCCTGGCATCGCCATCCTGCGCCGGGCGCACCTGGACGCGAATACCGGTACGGGTTTCCAGAATATCCTTGTCGGTCATGAAGAAGGCATCCCTTGCTATGATCGTTGTCCCCCGAATGTGCCATCGGATCGGCGATCGAAATAGGGAAATTTGCGGATAGAGACCAGCCGAGCAGGCTACTAGTCAGGATGACGATCATGCGGCGCTGCATCGGCGCCCTCTTGTCGGGACATGTTCGATGAAGACCATATTGCTGCACATCCGCGCAGACAACGGCATGGAAAGCCGGCTGCAGGCCGCGTTCGACCTGTCGCGCGCGACCGGCGCCCATATCAGTTGCCTGCAGATCGCGCCGCTGCCCGAACTGGTCGCCGCCGATCTTTATGGCAGCGGCTATCTGGTGCCCGAGGCAATCGATGCGGTGCGCCGCCAGGACGAGGAAATCCGGCTCGGATTGGAAGAGCGCCTGCGGCGCGAGGGCATGGCGTGGGACTGGCATTATCGCAGCGGCGACCTGGTCCAGGGGCTGCTGGAAACCGGTCGCCTGGCCGACGCGATGCTCGTTTCCCTGCCGCCGCCGGGCCGCCGGCAGGCCGATGATCCGGCGCCGATCGTCGCCGACCTGGCAGTCAACAGCCGCGCCCCGGTGCTGGCGATCCCGAGCATGGCCAAGGGCTTTCGCTGCACCGGCCGCGCGATGGTCGCCTGGGACGGATCGCATGAAGCGGCGTCGGCGCTGACCGCCAGCCGCACCCTGTTGCGGGTGGCGAGCGAAGTCCATGTCGTCACCGTCGACGAGCGCACGAAGCGCGATTTCCCGCCGACCGACGCCGCAGAATATCTCTCGCGCCACGGCATTGCGGTCGAGATTCACGAATGGCCGCGCAAGGATCGCAGCGTGGAAGAAGCGCTGTCCCATGCCTGCCAGGAACTGTCGATCGACTGGATGGTGATGGGTGCCTTTGGCCACAGCCGGCTGCGGGAAACCATTTTTGGCGGCGTAACCCGCTATATTCTGGCCGAAACACGGGTTCCGCTCTTGCTGGCGCACTGATTTACGGTCAGTGATCGGACATGGCGTTCAACGATGGCGATCCGCAGGATAATGCGACCAGCCGGGAACAGGCTCTGCTGGGATCGATCCTGGCAACGGTGCCCGATGCGCTGATCGTGATCGACGCGACCGGGCATATCGTATCGTTCAGCCCGGCCGCCCAGCGCATGTTCCAATATGCCGAAGCCGATGTTCTGGGCCGCAATGTTGCGATGCTGATGCCCTCGCCCGATCGCGAGCGCCACGATTCCTACCTGCAACATTATCATGACACCGGCGAGAAGCGGATCATCGGCATCGGCCGACTGACCACCGCACGCCGGCGCGATGGCTCCACCTTTCCGATCGAGCTGGCGGTCGGCGAAGTGCAGGACCATGGCGAAAAGCTGTTCACCGGCTTCGTGCGCGACCTGACCGATCGGCAGAAGGCCGAGCGGCGCCTGCAGGATCTGCAGGCGGAACTCAGCCATGCCGCCCGCGTCACGGCGATGGGCACGCTGGCTGCGGCGCTGGCGCATGAACTGAACCAGCCGCTGACCGCGATCGCCAATTATATGGAGGCAGGCCGCGACCTGCTGCGCACCGATGCGCCGGTCGACCGCGACTTGCTGGGCGAGGCGATGGACGAAGCCGCGCGCCAGGCGATGCGCGCGGGCCAGATCATCCGGTCGCTGCGGGAGTTCATCCGTCGTGGCGAAGCCGATCGCCAGGCCGAACCGGCGGCCACGCTGCTGGCCGAGGGGGTCGCGCTGGCCTTCATCGGCATCGACAGCCGGGGCATCGACATGGACATCGTCGTCGACCCGCGCGTCGGCCGGGTGATCGCCAACCGGGTGCAGGTGCAGCAGGTCATCATCAACCTGGTGCGCAACGCGGTCGAGGCGATGGACGGCCGCAATCGCCGCATCCTGCGCCTGTCGGCGGTGCCGGCCGAAGACGGACAGGTCGAACTCATCATCGCCGACAGTGGCCCCGGCCTCGATCCGGCGGTCGCGCGATCGCTCTTCACCCCGTTCAGCACGACCAAACCCGCCGGCATGGGCGTGGGCCTGTCGATCAGCCGCACCATCGTCGAGGGGCATGGCGGACGGATCTGGGCCGATGCCTCGCACTGGGGCGGCGTCGCCTTCCACTTCACTCTCGATTCTGCGGACCGCCTGCCATGAGCCTGCCCACCGACCAGCCCATCCATGTCGTCGATGATGACGAGGCGATCCGCCGGTCGCTCTCCTTCATGCTCAGGACCAGCGGCTTTGCGGTACGGCTTTTCTCGGGCGGCACCGAATTCCTGAAGGAGGTCGGGACGCTGGAGGGCGGCTGCGTGCTGCTGGACGTGCGGATGCCCGACATTGACGGACTGGAAGTGCAGCGCGAACTGCGCGCGCGCGGCATGATGCTGCCGGTCATCATCATGACCGGCCATGGCGATGTCGGCATGGCGGTCGCCGCGATGAAGGCGGGCGCCACCGATTTCATCGAAAAGCCGTTCGAGAAGGCGGCATTGCTCGCCGCGATCGAAGCCGCCTGCGCGCAGGCAAGCTCCGACCAGGGCCGCAACAGCCAGCGCGAGACTGCCCGCGCCCGGCTCAACATCCTGACCGATCGGGAACGCGAAGTGCTCAAGGGCCTGGTCGACGGCCTGCCCAACAAGACGATCGCCTATGACCTGGGCATCAGCCCGCGCACGGTCGAGATTCATCGCGCCAACCTGATGCAGAAGCTGCAGGTCCACAGCCTGTCGGAAACGCTGCGCATCGCCTTCCAGGCGGGGCTCGAATAGGACAGAAAGTCCCATAGGGGATTTACGGATAGTGCCCGCCCCGCCGCCGCGCCAAGCAGCGGTCATGAACATGCATTTTGATCTCGCGCAAACCCTGCCCGGCGGCATGCCCGTTCCTGCCCCCTGCTCCGACGCCAGCTTCTGCCAGCGCTGCGAGGTGCGCGACCGCGCCATCTGCGCCACGCTGGAAGAGGATGAGCGGGGCGCGCTCAATCGCCTGGGCCGGCGCGTCACGATCGCGGCGGGGCAGACGGTGATGTGGGAAGGCGACGACGCCACCATCGTCGCCAATGTGATCGACGGCACGCTCAAATTGTCGGCCTCGACCGGCGATGGGCGCGAACAGATTGTCGGCGTGGTCTATCCGTCCGACTTCATCGGCCGCCCCTTCGGCCGCAGCACGCCGCACAGCGTCACGGCGCTCACCGACGCGCGCCTGTGCCTCTTCACCCGCGGCGCCTTTGACGGCTTTGCCCGCGAGCATCCCGAGCTGGAGCATCGACTGCTGCAACGCACGCTCGACGATCTCGACCGGGCGCGCAGTTGGATGCTGCTGCTCGGCCGCAAGAATGCGCGCGAGAAGATCGCAACCTTCCTGCTCGACATGTCGCGCCGGCTGGCCCGCGAAGGCCAGGCCCCGCTCGACCGGTTCGACCTGCCGCTGTCGCGCCAGCAGATCGCCGACGTGCTGGGCCTGACGATCGAGACGGTGAGCCGGCAGCTGACCGACCTCAAGCGGATCGGCATCATCGCCCTGCCCGGCCGCCGCATGGTGGAAATCCGGGATCGCGCGGCGCTGCTGGACTGTAGCGAAGCGGCCTGAACCGGCCGCGCCGGGCATGCCCGGCCTATTTGCCCCGATCATCCTGCAATCGGGATCGCCCCTCTTCATCTTGCCGGCCGCTTGTTCTATGGCCGCAGGCCTGATTGCCGAGGGAATGCCATTTTGATCCTGGACCTTGTCGCCGCCGCTTCGAGCGCTATCCGCTTCGACCAGCTGGGGCTCAGCCCCGTCGCCCTGGACCTGGGCTTCTTCACGCTCAAATGGTATAGCCTGGCCTATCTGGCCGGCATCCTGATCGGCTACTGGTATCTGTTGAAGCTCATTGCCCAGCCCGGTTCGCCAATGGCCCGGCGCCACGCCGACGACATGATCTTCTATGCGACGCTGGGCATCATCATCGGCGGCCGGCTCGCCTATGTCTTCTTCTACCAGCCCGAAATCCTCCAGCATCCGCTGGACATCTTCAAGCTGTGGAATGGCGGCATGTCCTTCCATGGCGGCGCGGCGGGCGTGTCGCTCGGCATCCTCTACATGGCGCGCAAGGAGAAGCTGAGCTGGCTGCGCATTCATGACTATGTCGCCTGCGTCGTGCCCTTCGGCCTGTTCTTCGGCCGCCTCGCCAATTTCGTGAATGGCGAGCTGTGGGGCAAGGAAACCGACGTGCCCTGGGCGATGATCTTCCCGACCGGCGGCCCCTTCGCCCGTCATCCGAGCCAGCTTTACGAAGCCTTTTTCGAAGGCATCATCCTGTTCTGCATCCTCGCCTTCGCCTTCTGGAAGACCAAAGCGCGCTACAAGCCGGGCATGCTGGTCGGCCTGTTCGTCTTCTTCTATGGCGTGTTCCGCTTCGGCGTCGAATATTTCCGCGAGGCCGATGCCCAGCTGATGGAATTTGCCGCCCGCACCGGCCTGCACATGGGCCAGTGGCTGTGCGTGCCGATGATCCTTGGCGGCCTCTACCTGATCGTCACCGCCAAGGGCCGGCGCGTGCGCGTGGAGCCGATCGCGGGCAGCGCCAGTGTCAGCTGACGCCCTGCCCGGCGCGATGGGCCTGCCCGAGCGCCTGGCCCGCCAGATCGATGCCGGCGGGCCGATCTCCGTCGCCCATTATATGGGCGAGGCGAACCAGCATTATTATGGCACGCGCGATCCGCTGGGGCTGGAGGGGGACTTCACCACCGCCCCGGAAATCAGCCAGATGTTCGGCGAACTGATCGGCCTGTGCCTGGCCGATGTCTGGCTGCGATCGGGTCGGCGCGCCGATCCGCTCTATGTCGAGCTGGGGCCGGGTCGCGGCACGCTGGCGGGCGATGCGCTGCGCGCGATGGAGGGGGCCGACGTCACCTCGCGCATCCATTTCGTCGAGACCAGTCCGACCCTGCGCGAGCGGCAGCGCGCCCAGATTCCCCATGTCGTCCATCATGACAGCGTGGAAAGCCTGCCCGACCAGTCCCCGCTGCTGGTGGTCGCCAATGAATTTTTCGACGCCCTGCCCGTGCGGCAGATGATCCGCGTCGGCGACGAATGGCGCGAACGGGTGGTGATCCGTCGCGAGGAAGAAGGCCGCTTCATGGCGGTGCCGGGCTATCGCCGGATCGAATCGGGCCTGCCGCCGATCGCCGCGCAGGCGCCCGAAGGCGCGATCATCGAAGTGGCGCAGGCCGGTGCCACCGCGGGCTATGCCCTTGCCAGCCGGATCGCGCGCCAGGGCGGCGTCGCGATCATCATCGATTATGGCTATGAAGGCCCGGCCCTGGGCGACACGCTGCAGGCGGTGAAGAACCACCAGTTCACCGATCCCTTCACCGATCCGGGCGAGAGCGACCTTACCACCCATGTCGATTTCACGATGCTGGCCAATGTCGCGCGCCAGGCCGGGCTGCGCGTCCATGGCGCGGTGACGCAGGGCCATTTCCTCCAGCATCTGGGCATCGACGTGCGCGCATCCGTGCTGGCCAAGGGCAGCCCGCAGCGCGCCGCCGAACTGGAGGCGCAACGCCATCGCCTCACCGACGAGGCGGAGATGGGGACATTGTTCAAGGTGATGGCCTGGGTCCACCCCGACTGGGCCGACCCGGCAGGTTTCGAGAAATAGCGGCCCTGCTGGCCGCTAGTTCTCAATCTTCCTGATGATAGCGGCTGAGGCGGCGGATGAAGCCAATGAGGCCCGTCTGGCGGCTGCGCTTCATCCGTTCGGCGTGCAGGATGGTGCGCACGCGCTCGAAACATTCCTCGACGTCGACATTGCACAGCACATAGTCATAGCCGTCCCAGTGGGCGATCTCGCCCGCGGCGCGCGCCATGCGGCCCTCGATCACTTCATTGCTGTCGGTCGCGCGGCCACGCAGACGCTTTTCCAGTTCCTCCATCGAGGGCGGCAGGATGAAGATGCGGACCACGTCGCCACCGGCAATCTGGTGCAGCTGCTGCGCGCCCTGCCAGTCGATGTCGAACAGCACATCCTTGCCGCTCTTGAGCATCGCCTCGACCGGCGCGCGCGGCGTGCCATAGCGCTGACCGAAGACATGCGCCCATTCCAGGAACTCATGGTCGTTCGCCATGCGGCGAAACTCTTCCAGGTCGACGAAATGATAATCCTTGCCATCGACTTCGCCCGGCCGGATCGTCCGCGTCGTCGCCGACACCGACATCGACAGGTCCGGTTCGCAGGCCAGCAATTTGCGTGCAATCGTCGACTTGCCGGCGCCCGAGGGCGAAGACAGGACAAAGAGAACGCCGCGGCGCTTGAAATCGGGGGTGTCGGTGGGAATGTTGTCGGCCATGGCCGCTAGTGGCGTCGTGGACGGCATTTTGCAAGAGGTTGGGGGAGAAGAGGCTTGGCGCGATCGCGTAACAGAATGAATCGGCGAGGCTTTATCCTCGCTCTGCTGATCGCGCTGGGGGCTGCGGCGATCCTCTATCTGATGGGGCGTCCACCGATCTGCACCTGCGGCACGATCGCGCTATGGCATGGGCCGATCGACAGCGGCAACAGCCAGCATCTGTCCGACTGGTACAGCCTCAGCCACATCATCCACGGCTTCCTCTTCTATGGCGCGACCCATTTGCTGATGCGCCGCAAGCCGCTGGGCATCCGCCTGTCGGTGGCGGTGACGATCGAGGCGGCGTGGGAAATCCTTGAAAATTCACCAATCATTATCGACCGTTACCGCACGGCGACGATCGCGCTCGGCTATTCGGGCGATTCCATCCTCAATTCGATGAGCGACATCGGCATGATGGCCCTGGGCTTCCTGTTCGCGTCGCGCGCGCCCGTCTGGCTGACGATCATCGTCGCGATCGGTTTCGAGTTGCTGGCACTGGCGGTGATCCGCGACAATCTGACACTCAATGTCCTGATGCTCGCCTGGCCGATCGACGCGATCAAGGAATGGCAGGGCGCGCTTTAGCCCGCCTTCTTGCGGGCGGCGCGCGCCTCGTCGATCAGGATCGGCTTGGCGCTGGCGTCGGTCAGCAGCTTGGTCGCCATCTTGCGGTCCGCCTCGCGCTTGGCCTCATAGAGCTTGCCCGCCAGATAGGCGCCGGTGAGGACCATGGCGCCGACCGGATAGCGCATGATGAGGCGCTTGGCCCCGGCCCCGGCGATCAGGCCGATCACGCCCTTCTTGCCCGTGTCGGCGGCGACCCGTGCGGCCACCACCGTCGCGCCGAGCCGCGCCGCCTTGCGAAAGAGGCTCGACTTGCGAACGCGCGTCGCGGTGGACGGAAGCTTTGCGGCGGTCGGGGCGGGCGTTTTCTTCATAGGGGATTAATGTATCGCACCCGCCCCGGTTCCGCCAGTTGATCTGGATCAGACCATATTTTCCGGCCGCACCAGCCGGTCGAAGGTCGGCTCATCGACCAGCCCCAGTTCGAGGCCCGCCTGCTTGAGCGTCAGCCCCTTCTTGTGCGCATGCTTGGCGATGGTCGCGGCATTGTCATAGCCGATCTCGGGCGCCAGCGCGGTCACCAGCATCAGCGAGCGCTCGACCAGTTCGGCGATCCGGCCCTCATTGGCCTGCATCCCTTCGACGCAGCGTTCGGCAAAGCTTTCCATGCCGACGCTGAGCAGATGAATCGAGCGCAGCACATTGGCGCCGATCAGCGGCATGAAGACATTGAGTTCGAAATGGCCCTGCATGCCGCCGACGGTCACCGCCTGATGATTGCCGATCACCTGCGCCGCCACCATGGTCAGCGATTCGCACTGGGTCGGGTTGACCTTGCCCGGCATGATCGAGCTGCCCGGCTCATTGGCGGGCAGGTCCAGCTCGCCCAGGCCCGAGCGCGGGCCGGAGCCCAGGAAGCGGATGTCATTGGCGATCTTGGTCAGCGCCACCGCCAGCGTGTTGAGCGCGCCGGAGAAGAAGACGAGGCCATCCTTGGCGGCCAGCTGCTCGAACTTGTTGGGCGCGCTTTCGAACGGGGTGCCGGCAATGTCGCTGATCGCCGCCGTCATGTCGTCCGCCCAGCCATCGGGTGCGTTGAGACTGGTGCCGACCGCCGTGCCGCCGATCGCCAGCTTGCGGATATTGCCGTTCAATGCCCCCTCGATCCGCGCCTTGCTGCTGACCAGCTGCGCAGCATAGCCGGAAAATTCCTGGCCCAGCGTCAGCGGCGTCGCATCCTGCGTATGGGTGCGGCCGATCTTGACGATATGACCCCAGCCTTCCGCCTTGGCGGTCAGCGCGCCGGTCAGCTTTTCGAGCGCCGGAATCAGCTTGTCGCGGGTCGCCAGCACGGTCGCGACATGCAGCGCGGTCGGGAAGCTGTCGTTCGACGACTGGCTCATGTTCACATGGTCGTTGGGATGGACCGGGCTCTTGCCGCCGCGCGTGCCGGCCAACTGCTCATTTGCATAGCCGGCGATCACCTCATTGACGTTCATGTTGGTCTGGGTGCCGCTGCCGGTCTGCCAGATGACGAGCGGAAACTGGTCATCGAGCGCGCCGGAGACGATCTGCTGCGCGGCATTCTCGATGCCCGCGACGATCGTCGCGTCGAGGCCATGTTTCGCATTCACCCGCGCCGCCGCCTGCTTCACGATCGCCTGCGCATGGACGATGCCGATCGGCATCCGCTCGGTCGCGCCGAAGGGAAAATTCTCGATGCTGCGCTGGGTCTGGGCGCCCCAATAGGCGTCGGCGGGCACCTCGATGGCGCCAATGCTGTCGGTTTCGGTGCGGGTAGCGGACATTCAGAACTCCCAGTTAAGAATCAATCGCAAAACTGGTCCCGATGTAGGGCCGGGGCGGGAAATTCCAAGGCGAAACTTGCGAATATCGCATATCCCCGCAGGCCATCCCCATGACAGGCCGCAGCCGTCATGCAGCCGCAGGATCTGCGCCTTTACCGGGGTTTACCGCAATTGATCGGCGCACGCGCCCCGATATCCTGCCTGGCATCCAGGAGGAAAACCGCATGTCCGATCGCCCCGTCCTTGCCCTCCTCCTCTGCCTTGCCGCCACGACCGCTCCGGTCCACGCAGCAGAAGAGGAAAAATCGTCCGACGACCCCACCAAGATCGCGACCAAGGTCGGCATCACCCGTGCCTCCGACGAATTTTCACTGTCCGGATCGGTCGCGGTCGGCCCCAAGCTGAAATTCAATGCCCGCGTCTCGGAATCCGGCCTCTGGTCGGTCGGCGCATCCTATCTGTTTCCGGTCGCGATCCTGACCTTCTCGGCCGGCAAAAGTCATTTCGATTCGGGCGTGGAACAGACGCGCTATTCGCTCGGCGGCTTCGTGCCGCTGTCGCAAGTCGGCCTCAAGACCGGCAAATTGCAGATGTTCGTGCCGTTTGGCTACAGCTATACCAAGGGGCATGGCCCGGTCAGCGACATCGACCAGAGCGATGGCCTGCCGATCGCGCTCAGCAGCAACAGCGGCTATGTCGGCTTGTTCCTGTTGCGGCCGCTGGGGCCGAAGCTGACCGCGATGGCGGGCGGCAATGTGACCAGGGGCACCCATGATTTTTCGGGCGTGGCGCTGGGTGGTGGCCTGTCCTACCATCTTACGCGTCGCGACACGGTCGGCGCCAATATCAGCTATGTCGACAATAGTTTCGGGACGAGCCAGAAGCTGCGCTTCTCCTATCGCCACGAATTTTGAGCCTGCGGCCGATCCCGGCCGCCGGGCTCACTTCTTCTTGCCGAAATCCACCGTGACGACGTTGGATCCATCCTCGGTCGTGACCAGCGGCGCGTCATTTTCGGCCACGTCATGGGGTTCGGGCTCTTCATCGGCCTGAACCTGGAACTGCAGCGCGAAATTGACGGCGGGATCAACGAAGGCGGTGATCGCGCTGAAGGGAATGACCAGATGCGCCGCGACCTGGTTGAAGGTCAGGCTGACCTCGAAATGGCGGTCGCTGACCTTGAGATCCCAGAACTTGTTCTGGAGGACGATGGTCATCTCGTCCGGGAAACGTTCCGACAGATGCTTGGGGATATCCACCCCGGCGGCATGCGTCTTGAACGTGATGTAGAAATGATGCGCGCCCGGCAGGCCACCGGTCTGCTGCACTTCGCCCAGCACGCGGCCGACGACCGCGCGCAGGGCCTCCTGCACGATTTCGTCATAGGGAATCAGGCTGTCGGGCAGGTCTTCACTCATGGGGCATATGTCCTAACGACGCGAAAGCGGCGGTCAACCCCCGCCCGAGAGGTACATCATCAGATTGCATGGCGCGCGCGACGCGCTATAGGGCGCGCATGCGCACGGCCGAGATTCACCGCAACACTGCGGAAACGCAGATCGACGTGACCGTCAACCTCGACGGCACCGGTCTTTACACCGTCTCCACCGGGATCGGTTTCCTCGACCATATGATCGAGCAGTTGTCGCGCCATTCGCTGATCGACATGACCGTCAAGACCATCGGCGACCTGCATGTCGACCAGCATCACACCACCGAGGATACGGCGATCGCGATCGGCGAGGCGCTGGCCAAGGCGCTGGGCGACAAGCGCGGCATCAGCCGTTACGGTAGCGTCTATTCGCCGATGGACGAAACGCTGAGCCGCGTCGCGCTCGACATTTCCGGCCGTCCCTGGCTGGTGTGCAAGCTGCCCTTCACCGTCACCAAGATCGGCGAATGGGACACGGAGATGGTGGAGCATTTCTTCCACAGCCTGGCCCAGGCCGCCGGCATCACGCTGCACATCGAGCTGCTCTATGGCAGCAACAACCATCATATCGTCGAAAGCGCGTTCAAGGGCCTGGCCCGTGCGCTGCGCCAGGCGGTGGAGATCGACCCGCGCAAGGCCGACGCCATCCCCTCGACCAAGGGCATGCTCTAAGCATCACTTCCATAGAAAGGCCGACCCCATGTTCATCATTTCGCTGACCTATACGGCGCCGATCGATGTGCTGGACGGCCATCTGGCCGATCATCGGGCCTGGCTGGACCAGGGCATTGCCGATGGCTGGCTGCTGCTCGCCGGCCGGCGCGAACCGCGCACCGGCGGCATTTTGCTGGCGCGCGGCGAACGTGACGAGATCGCGGCGAAGGCAGCGACCGATCCCTTCGTCGTCAACGGCGCGGCATCGTTCGACCTGATCGAGTTCCTCCCGGCGCGCGCCGCCAGCGTCAATCTGGACACGCTGCTGCCATGACCATCGCCCTGATCGACTATGGCGCGGGCAATCTCCACTCGGTCCACAATGCCCTGCGCAAGGCGGGTGCCGATGATGTGACCATTACCGCCGATGCCGATGTCGTGGCGAAGGCCGACCGCATCGTCCTGCCCGGCGTCGGCGCCTTTCGCGCCTGCCGCGATGCCTTGGTCGCGATCCCCGGCATGGTCGACGCGATGAACGAGGCGGTGAACAGCCGCGGCATTCCCTTTCTGGGCGTCTGCGTCGGCATGCAATTGCTCGCCGACGCCGGCGAGGAGTTCGGCCGGCATGAGGGGCTGGGCTGGATTCCCGGCACGGTGCGGCTGATCGAACCCACCGATGCTTCGATCAAGGTGCCGCATATGGGCTGGAATGATGTGATGCTGAACGGCCAGCCGCCCCTGATCGAGGCCGGCGAGGCCTATTTCCTGCACAGCTATCATTTTGAGGCTGCGGACCCGGCCCATGTCGCCGCCGTCACCGACCATGGCGGGCCGCTGCTCGCCGCCGTCGCGCGCGACACCATCATCGGCTGCCAGTTCCACCCGGAAAAGAGTCAGCGCTACGGCCTCTCCTTCCTGTCCCGTTTTCTCGACTGGCGGCCTTGAGGCCCCGTTCGCGCAAAGGTTGATCCCATGTCCCTGATCGTCTTCCCCGCCATCGACCTCAAAGGCGGCCAGGTCGTCCGCCTGGCTGAGGGCGACATGGACCGCGCCACCGTCTATGGCGACGACCCCGCCGCGCAGGCGCTGATCTTTGCCGCAGCCGGCGCCCAGCATATCCATGTCGTCGATCTCGACGGCAGCTTTGCCGGCCATGCGGTCAATGCCGAAGCGGTCGAACGCATCGTCGAGGCCTTTCCCGGTCATGTCCAGCTGGGCGGCGGCATCCGCAACCGGGAGTCGGTCGAACGCTGGTTTGACCTGGGCGTATCGCGCATCGTGATCGGCACCGCTGCGCTCAAAGATCCCGCCTTCGTCAAGGCCGCGGCGCGCGATTTCCCCGGCGGCATCGTCGTCGCGGTCGATGCGCGCGACGGCTTCGTCGCCACCGACGGCTGGGCGGAAAAGAGCGACATGCCGGTGATCGACCTCGCCCGCCGGTTCGAGGATGCGGGCGTCGCCAGCCTGCTCTTCACCGATGTCGGCCGCGACGGCCTGCTCAAGGGCGTGAATATCGATGCCACCGTCGATCTCGCCCGCGCCACCGACATGCCGGTGATCGCCAGCGGCGGCGTGGCGGGGATCGCGGATATCCGCGTCCTCAGCCTCCATGCCGATGACGGGATCGAAGGCGTCATCACCGGCCGCGCCATCTATGACGGCCGCCTCGACCTCAAGACCGCGCTCGCGGTCGCGCAGGCGGCGGCGTGAACGGCGCCGGCCAGTTCCTCCCCGATACGGGGAGGGGGACCATGCGAAGCATGGTGGAGGGGGCTATCCCTTCACGCATCCCTATGCGGAAATCCCCCTCCACCACCGGCTGCGCCGGCGGTCCCCCTCCCCTTGCAGGGGAGGAAGCATGACCGTCCGCACCCGCGTCATTCCCTGCCTCGACGTTGCCAATGGCCGCGTGGTGAAGGGCGTCAATTTCGTCGACCTCAAGGACGCCGGCGATCCGGTGGAGCAGGCCAAGCTCTATGACGCGGCCGGCGCCGACGAACTCTGCTTCCTCGACATTACCGCAACTCATGAGGCGCGCGGCACCATATTGGATGTGGTGCGCCGCACCGCCGAAGTCTGCTTCATGCCTGTCACCGTCGGCGGCGGCGTGCGCAGCGCGGAGGACGCCCGCGCCCTGCTGCTGGCGGGCGCGGACAAGGTGGCGGTCAACAGCGCCGCCGTCGCCCGGCCCGAACTGGTGGCCGACATCGCCGATCGCTTCGGCGCGCAGTGCATCGTCGGCTCGGTCGATGCCCGCAAGGTGGGCGAGGGGCGCTGGGAAATCTTCACCCATGGCGGCCGCAAGCCGACCGGCATCGACGCGCTGGAGCATGCGCTACGTCTGGCCGAACTCGGTGCAGGCGAACTGCTCGTCACCTCGATGGATGGCGATGGCACCAAGCAGGGCTATGACCTGGCGCTGACCCGCATGATCGCCGATGCCGTGTCGATCCCAGTGATCGCCAGCGGCGGCGTCGGCACCCTCGACCATCTGGTCGCGGGCGTGGTCGAGGGCCATGCCAGCGCGGTGCTGGCGGCCTCGATATTTCACTTTGGTCAACATAATATTGCTGAAGCGCATCAGGCGCTGGCCCGCGCCGGCATCCCGGTTCGGGGCCATTAAAGCGCGGAAAAGCGCCAAAATGTCGGGTTAATTGACATTAACCCTATCGAGCTTTTGGCGGCCATTGGTCGCCAACCCCAGAAAAGCGTCACTTGGCAAAATTGGCACGGTTACTGCGTAGACAGGGCGCAGGGTCGTTTCGAAGCGATTTGTCCATTTTGAAACAGGGTGACTTTTATGCAGATCAGCAAACTTCTTCTCGTAGCGGGTTCGGCCAGCCTGATGGGCCTCGCCATCCCTTCCCCCGCCAACGCCACCTTCTGCTGGTTCAAGTGCGGCGGCTCCAGCGGCGGCGGCACCTCGTCGGGTGGCAGCAGCGGCGGCACGCCGACCCCGGTGCCTGAGCCCGAACAGATGGCGCTGTTCGGCATGGGCGCCGCCGTCCTGGCCGGCCGCGTCTTCTTCGCGCGCCGCAAGCAGAAGTAAAATTCATTTGACGGGTCGCGCGCGGGACGCTTGATGCAGCCCATGCGCGCGACCCTTCAAACCCTCGAACAGACCATCGCCGAGCGACGGAAGGCCGATCCATCGGCATCCTATGTGGCGAAGCTGACCGCCCGCGGCCGGGGCAAGATAGCCCAGAAGGTCGGCGAGGAAGCGGTCGAGGCGGTGATCGCCGCCATGGCCGACAATCGGGCCGAACTGGTCGGCGAAAGCGCGGACCTCCTCTTCCACCTGCTGGTGCTGCTGGCCGATTGCGGCGTGCCCTTCGACGATGTGCTCGACGAACTGGACCGGCGCGAAGGCCTGTCGGGCCTGGTCGAAAAGGCCGCCCGTCCAAAGGATTGATCCGCGCCACGGAAAGACATTGCCTTCCCGGCGTTTGTAGATCAGCCTCCACTGTCGGAGCGCGTTGGAACGGGGAGTGAAGGCATGATGCTGCGGACCATCCTGGGCGGACTGCTTGGCGGTTTCGCCATGTTCATCATCGGCTTCCTCTTCTGGGGCACGCCCCTGAGCGCGCTGGCGCTCAGTCGTGCCGATCCGCAGGCAAGCGCCAATCTGCAGGCCGCAATGGCGCAGGCGCTGGCCCGCAGCGGCACCGGCGTCTATGTCATCCCCGATCCCGCCACGGCGCAAGGCACCATCCTCTATGGCAAGGGGCCGGTGGCGATGCTCTTCTACAATAATGGCGGCTTCCCGGTGATGGACGGCTCCAGCCTGATCGGCGGACTGCTGCTGGCGCTGGCCACCGGTGTGCTGATCGCGCTGGCGCTGCGCTTCGTCACAGGCGACTTCAACAGCCGGGCGCGGGTGTCGATCCTGTTCGCGCTCGCCACCGTGCTGTGGCTGCATATCGGCCAGGCCGTGTTCAACCATGCGCCCTGGGGCTATAGCCTCTATCTGGCGCTGAGCGATCTGGTCGCGCTGAGCGTGGCCGGGCTGATCGCCGCGAATCTGATGGAAGGGCGCGCCGCAAAGCCGAGCGCCTCAGACAGCACGCTCCACTGACGCCATCCGCAACATGCAGGCGGCATGGCGCCGCGCGACCGCCATCCGGTCCGGGCCATAGCCGCCACCCATGCAACTGGCGACCGGGATGGCGCGCGCCAGCGCCTGACGCATCACCAGCCCGTCGCGCGCGGCCAATCCCTCGTCGCTGAGCGCCAGCCGGCCCAGCCGATCGTCCACATGACCGTCCACCCCGGCCTGATAGAGGATCAGGTCCGGCGCAAAATCTTCCAGCACCCGCGGCAGCATCTCGCCCAGCCCCGCCAGATACTGCGCGTCGCCGGTATCGTCGGCCAGGCCCAGATCCAGGCTCGAGCGCGCCTTGCGTACCGGGAAATTCTTCTCCGCATGAATCGACATGGTGAAGACATCGCCCCGCCCCGCCATCAGCGACGCCGTACCATCGCCCTGATGCACGTCGAGGTCGAGGATCAGGATACGGTTCACATCCCCCTCCGCGATCAGCCGGTTGGCCGCGATCGCGAGATCATTGAACACGCAATAACCAGCGCCGCTGTCGGCCAACGCATGATGGCTGCCCCCAGCGGCATTGGCGGCATAGCCATGGACCAGCGCCAGCTTCGCCGCCAGCCAGGTGCCGCCGGGCGACAGCAGCGCGCGGCGCATCACCCGCTCGGTTACCGGAAAGCCGATCCGCCGTTCCTTTTCGGGCGGCACGGCGAGTGCCAGCACCTCTTCGACATAGGCGGGATCATGCACCGCCGCGATCCAGGACGCGGGCATCGGATCGGGCGCATGAACGGTCATCGGCACGTCACTGTCGGCCAGCGCGTCCATCACCAGGCCATATTTGTCGAAGCGCGCCTGCTGGCCGTCTGTGGCCGGGGAGACATAGGCGGGATGGTGAACGACGTGCAGCATGATCTTTTCCCGCTATCGCGATTTGATAGATGGCCGCTTTGCGCTATCTGGTCCAGCATGAACCGTCCCGATTTGATCCGTTTCCTCGCCCTGCCCCTGCTGGCCGCCGCCGCCATCCCGGCCGTCGCGCAGCCACCGGCCGTGACACCGCCCCAGAGCGCGCCGCCGGCTGGCCAGGTCGTGCTGCCCCCTCCGATGGCAGTGATGCCCCCGCCCGTGCCGCTGCCGGCCCTGTCGCAGGCGCAGGATGACTGGGCGAATGAATGGCTGAAAAGCGGCATGGCCGAAGGGCTGATGGCGCGCAGCAAGCCGACCGCACCGATGCACGGCCAGCAATTGCTGAACGCCTTACTGGATCGCGGTCGCGCGCTCAGCACCGGCCGGGTCGATACCGCCGACTTCCTGGAGGTCTGGGCGCTGCGCCCCGCCGCCTTCGATCCGCGCCCCTCGCTCGCCAAGGCGATTGCCGAGGATCGGCTGCCACAATGGGCCGCCAGCCTGACCCCGCCCTATTCGGGCTATGATGGGCTGCGCAAGGGGCTCGCCACCTATGAGAAGATCCGTGACACCGGCGGCTGGCCCAGCCTGTCGGCCGGCGCCTCGGCCGATGTCGTGCGCGCGCGCCTGGCGCTGGAGGACAAGAGCGTCACCGGCACCGAGCCGCTGACCGCCGCGCTGCAACGCGCGCAGCGCCGCTATGGCCTCAACCCCACCGGCCTGCTCGACGCGCGCACCCTGACCGCGCTCAACGTGTCGGTGGATGATCGCATCGCCGCGATCATGGCCAATATGGAACGCTGGCGCTGGATGCCGCGCGAATTGCCGGTCAATCGCGTCCAGGTGAACATCGCCGCCGCGGTGCTGACCGTGTTCCAGGGCGACGAACCCGTCACATCGATGCGCGCCGTCACCGGCAGCCCGACCAACCAGACGCCGATGCTGTCGTCGAACATCCATTCCATCGTGGTCAATCCGCCCTGGAACGTGCCGATGTCGATCGCCAGGAAGGAGCTGTTCCCCAAGGGCCGTGCGACCCTGGCCAAGCAGGGCTACAAGATCGTGAAGACGCCCGAGGGCGGCGAGCGCATCGTCCAGCCCGCTGGCCCCAACAGCGCGCTCGGCCGGCTGAAGTTCGATTTCAACAATCCCTTCGCCGTCTATCTGCACGACACGCCTTCGCGCGGGAAATTCTCCAGCTATGACCGGCTCGCCAGCCATGGCTGCATCCGCCTGGAAAAGCCGGTATCGCTGGCCGAACTGATGGTGGCGAGCGATCCCAGCCTGTCGGGCCAGATCCAGAGCCTGATCGACACCAACAAGACCCAGCGCGTATCGCTGCCCTCGCAGGTCGCGGTCTATCTGCTCTACTGGACCGCCTTTGCCAGCAGCAACGGCACCATGAATTTCCGCGCCGATCCCTATGACTGGGACAAGCTGCTGGCCCAGAAGATCGAGGCCTCCAGCCGCCGCGTCGACCCCACCGCGGTCAATTCGACCGCCCCCGCAGCCAAGGACTGATCCCCATGCGCCATTTTGCCCGCCCCCTGCCCTTCGCCGCCCTGTCGGGCGCGCTGCTGCTTGCCGCCTGCGGCAAGAAGGAAGAGGAAGCCCCGGCGACCAATAATCTGGTCGAACCGCCGGTCGAGAATGTCATCGTGAACGAGCCGGAAGCACTGCCGCCCGAGCCGGAAAATGTCGTAACCCCGACTCCGGCACCGCCGCCGTCCGTGTCGGAACAGCAGCAGATTCTGGATGATGCCGAAGCCAGCGGCATGACCTCGCGCCTGCGCGAAAACGGCGAGGGGAGCCAGGGAGCGGACGAAGCGGGCAATAGCAGCCTGTGACTAACGGCGCCCCCGTCTTGGAGCGGGGGCGTTGATTTGTTATAGACGGCACATGGATCGCCGCAAATTCACGAAGTTCGCTTTAAGCGGACTCGCCTTCTCGTTTTTGACCGACAGTGTTGGCAAGGCCGCACTGCCGGTAGCGCCTGAACCCGCGAACCGCCCTCCGGTTCCCGCGACTCCATCGGCCGCACCGATTTTTTCGCGCAAGCCCTATGCGCTGCTGCTGGAGGAGGCCAAGGCCGCGCTCGACCAGCATGCGCGCGACTTCACCCTGCGTGACCGCATCGCCATTGCCGACTTCAACGCGCCGTCGAAGGAATTTCGGTTCCATATCGTCGACCTGATCGGTGGCCAGGCCAACAGCTATCTGGTGTCGCACGGCCGCGGGTCCGATCCGGGCCATTCGGGCTGGCTGCAGAGCTTTTCCAACGAGCCCAATTCGCTCGCCAGTTCGTCGGGCGCCTACAAGACGCTGACCGTCTATGATGGCCAGCATGGCCGGTCGATGCGGCTGGCGGGGCTCGATCCGCAGAACAACAATGCCGAAATGCGCGCCATCGTCATCCATGGCGCCGACTATGTCAGCGAGGACCATGTCGCGGCCTGGGGCAAGTGCGGCCGCAGCGAGGGCTGTTTCGCGCTCGCCCGCCACATGGTGCCGCAGGTATTGGGCATGCTCGGGCCGGGCCGCATGGTCTATGCCAACAAGATTACCGGCATGGTCGAAGCCTGACTGGCAAAGGCCCCGCCCGGATCACCGGGCGAGGCCTCTTCATGCTCAGCCGGCCTTGACGCCGCTCAGCGCCTGAGCGGCAGGCTTGTTCGACGCATCGACCGAACCGTCGGCCAGCATCGCCTTGCTCATCGTTGCCGCTTCGGTCTTGAGCGCGGCATCGTCGGTCGCCTGGCTGACGCCGATCAGCGCCGACAGCAGGATATTCTTCGTCACCGGATCGGCCGCATTGGCCGCCGCCGACTTGCGGGCCAGGCCCAGCGCTTCCTGATAGAGCGGCGCGGAGCCGGCCTTGTCCTGCGCGCCCAGCTTCTGGTTGCCCAGCTGGATCAGGATACCGGCCAGGATGTTGCGGCTGGTGGCATCGGCGGGCTTGGCCTCCACCACCTTGCGCCAGTGTGGCAGGGATTCGCCATAGAGCGCGATCACCTTGTCCATCTTGCCGAGCGCGCCCTGGGCAGCGGCATCGGCATAAAGCGCGTTGGCGAGGAAATTGACATTGTCGATCTTGGTCGGGTCGACCTCCACCGCGGTGCGGATGGCGGGCATCGCCGCCTCATATTTGGTCGCGGCGGTGGCATTGTCGCCCGCCTGCAGCGCGGTCTGGCCGGCGGTGAAATCGGTCACCGCCTGGTTGAAGGCGTTGATCTGTTCGGGAGTCATCTGGCCGGCGGCGGGGGCAGTGCTGGCTGCCGGGGCATCCTGTGCCAGGGCCGGTGCGGCGAGGGTGGAAAGGGCAAGAAAGGCAGGAACCAAAAGGCGGGACTGCAAGGTCAGGGTCTCCCTGGTCGTTGATCCAATGTGGCGGATGCAGTCAGGGCATCCGCCAACACAAGAATGAACGAACGAGCGGTCCCGTTCCCAGCCCCCTAGGCTCGTGCCATCCCGCAAAAGGCTCGACCCACGGCAAACTCGCCCGTTCGGCGCGCCGAACGGGCCAGCGCTTCGGCATCCTCGCCCCATTGTTCGGCCTGCCAGCGCTCGTCGATCTCGGCCGCTTCCCATACGGAATCCGCATCGAACGCCTCTTCCAGCACTGCCAGGCCGCAGACCAGCGAGCCGCTCAAGGTCACCAGCCGCGACAGGCCGGCCAGGGTGAAGGGATCCAGTCCGTCCACCGCCGCCGCCAGCCGTTCCAGCGTCGCGTCGGGCTGGGCGACATGGATGATGCCCTGGGTGGTGACGAAGGCAACGTCGTAGCGGGCGCGCGCCCAGTCGAGCAGCGGATCCCAGGCCGCCGCCTGACGCGCGACGAACGCCTCCGGCCCCTCGGCCCGATAGCAGAGCATGTCGGTGCCGCCATATTCGGCGATGTCGGCCGCGAATTTCGCGCGGTTGCCGGCGATATGGTCGATCGCGGCATTGGCAAGGCCGGTGAAGGCCATCGTCGCCGGATCGACCGTCTCGCCCTGGTCGCGCCATTCCTGCGCCACCGCCTCTGCCAGCACCGTATTGGGCAGCGCCAGTTCGGCACGGGCCGGCGTGCGCACCGGGCGGCCATCCAGCCGGATCGCGAAACCGCCCTCGACCGGCTCGACCGTCACATCCTTGTAGAAACGCTTCACGGGCGGCTCCGCTTGAACAGGGCCAGCATCAGGCGCGGCACGATGATGAACTGGAACAGGCCGGCGACGACCATGATCAGGCCGAACGCCTTGGCCTTGTCGCCCTGTACCCAGGAAAAGCGCTGCATGATCGCCAGGAAACCGAACATGACGAGGAAGGCGCCCGACAGGCGGAACAGGCCAAGCGCGAAATGGCGCTGGCGCGCAATCTTCTCCGGGTCGACCGGCGGGATGGGAGGCATGTCGTTCATGGCGCGTCGATATGGCGGCGCAATTCGTCGCTGTCCATCGCCACCGCATGGGCGCCGGCCTGCACCAGTTCGGCCGGCGCATGATAGCCCCAGCCGACGCCGATCGTGCGGGTGCCGGCGGCCAGCCCCATGTCGATGTCGAAATGGGTATCGCCGATCATCACCGTGGTTTCGGGCACCGCGCCCGCCTCCGCCATCGCCTGCAGCAGCATCGAAGGGTGCGGCTTGGACGGGTGGCGGTCAGCAGTCTGCAGGGTCACGAAATGATGGGCCAGATCATGATGGGCCAGACACAGGTTGAGGCCGCGATCGGACTTGCCGGTGGCGACGCCCAGCAGCCAGCCATCGCCGTCCAGCGCCCGCACCAGGTCGGCCATGCCGGGATAGAGCGGTTCGGACACGGCATTGGCGCTGCGCAGGGCGTGGAAGGCCGCCTTGTAGCGATCGGTCAGCAACTGGTGATAGTCCGGCTCTGCATCGGGCAGCAGCCGGGCCATCGCATGGGGCAGCGACAGGCCGACGATCGACAGGATCGCCAGCCGGTCGGGCGGTGCCAGCTTCTCGCCCTCGAAGGCATGGGCCATCGCGGTGCAGATGCTGTGCTGGCTATCAACCAGCGTGCCGTCGCAATCGAAGACGGCAAGGCGGTTGCTCATGCCCCCGCCCCTTATTTCTCGCCGCGACCGCGCCGCTCGCCGCGCCTGCCCTTGCGGATCTGCTTGGCATGGGCGCGGGCCGCCTTCTTCTCGTCCTCGCGGGTCGGCGTCCGGTCGATCTCGTCATCCAGCGGCATATCGCCGAGCGACAGGTCGAAGCCCAGCGCAACCAGGCTGTTGAGGAAATGTTCGGGCAGTTCCGCCTTCATGTCGATGCGGCCGCCATCGGGATGGTCGACGCGGATGCGGCGGGCATGGAGGTGCATCTTGCGGCTGATCGATCCGGACAGGAAACTGTCCTTGCCGCCATATTTGCCGTCGCCGACCAGCGGATGGCCGATCGCCGCCATATGGACGCGCAACTGGTGGGTGCGGCCGGTATAGGGCTGCAACTCGACCCAGGCGGCGCGATTGCCGGCCCGTTCGATCACGCGATAGCGGGTGCGGGCGGGCAGGCCCTCTTCCTCGTCCACATGCATCTTCTCGCCGCCGGTGCCCGGCTGCTTGGTGATCGGCAGTTCGATCATGCCATCGTCAATGCTGGGCACGCCGATGACGATCGCCCAATAGACTTTCCGCGCGGTGCGGCTGGAAAAGGCCTTGGCGAAATGCGCGGCCGAGCGGCTGGAACGCGCGAGCAGCAGCGCGCCCGACGTGTCCTTGTCGAGGCGATGGACCAGCTTGGGCCGGGATTCCGCGTCGAAGATCAGCCCGTCGAGCAGTCGGTCGACATGCTCGTCGGTCTTGGTCCCGCCCTGGGTGGCGAGGCCCGGCGGCTTGTTGATGACGATCGCCTGCTTGTCGCGGTGGATCACCATGTCCTGGACATAGGCGATCTCGTCCTCGGTCAGGTCGATGACGCGGACACGCTTGGGCTTGTCGGCCGCCGCCACCTTGGGCTCGGCCGGCGGCACGCGGATCATCTGGCCTTCGGCGATGCGATCGCCCGGCGCGGCGCGGGCGCCATCGACACGCAACTGGCCGGTACGCGACCAGCGCGACACGATGTTGAAGCCGACATCGGGCAGATGCCGCTGGAACCAGCGGTCGAGGCGGATGCCATCGTCATCGGCCTGCACCCGATATTGCCGCACGTCCAGGCTGACGCCCTTGGCCGGATTGGGCTTGGCCGCGACCGCAGGGGCCGGTGCCGCCGCCTTGGCGACGGGCGCCTTGGTGCGAGGCTTGCCCACTGACTTGGTGCCGGGCTTGCCGCCTGACTTGAACGGCCGGTCGCCATCCTGCTTGCGCGCGCTCGCCGCCTTGGCGCCGCCGCGGGCGCGACCGGGCGCGCCGCTGCGGCCGCCGGGTTTTGCACTGCTACCGCCGGGCTTGCCGCCCCGCGCCGGACCGCCGGATTTGCCGGGAGGACGCCCCTTCATGCCGCAACACTCCGCATAACCGTAAGACCCAGCGCCAGCGCGGCCACCGCGCCGACCAGCGAGAAGAGCGCATAGCCAAGCGCCAGGCCGATCTGGCCGCGCTCGATCATCAGCATCGTCTCCAGGCTGAAGGAGGAAAAGGTGGTGAAGCCGCCCAGCACGCCGACGCCGAGCAGCAGCCGCATCGGTTCGCCCGACGCCGTGCTGCCACGCGCCAGCCATCCGGCGAGCAGCCCCATGGCGAAACCGCCGATCAGATTGGCGGCAAAAGTGCCCCAGGGCCAGGCCGCGCCGGGCGCCATCTGCCCGGCGAACCGCCCCAGCAGATAGCGCAGCGCCGCGCCAACCGCGCCGCCGCCCATAACAAGGAAGATATTGGTCATGATTGTCGCCCTATCGCGATTCCGCCAAAGGGGAAAGGACGCATTCAGGCGGCGATGCTGGCCTCCGCCGGGACGGGACGGCGATGGGCGGCGATGCAACTCAGCACCGAGAGGATCACTAGCACGAATGCCGTGCCCTCCAAGGGCGTCGGCAGCCGCGCTTCCCAGATGAAACCATAGAGCAGGGCAAAGCCGGTTTCGAACAGGATCATCTGTCCCACCATGGTCAGCGGCAGCAGCCGGGTCATGCGATTCCACAGCGCATTGCCGACGATCGAGGCAAACAGAGCGACAGCGATCACGACAGCCGCAAAGCGGGTCCAGTCGGCCGCATCATGCGTGCCACTGCCCAGCCACGGCACCAGAGGCAGGAACAGCAGCGCCTGCGCGCCAGTGGCGAGGCCGATCAGGAAATTCCAGTCCTGCGACGTAATCCCGTCCATCCGCCGCAGCCAATGGGCATTGCCGATCGCAAAGCCGGTCCAGGAAATTAGCGCGCCAACCGCGCAGGCAAAGCCGATGATCCGCGTCGCCACCGCGCCCCCGCCCGGCATGACGATCGCCTGCCAGCCGATGCACAGGGCACCCGCGACGCAGAGCAGCAGCGACGGCGCCAGGTGCCGCAGCGGCACCGCGCCCGCCTGCCGGCTGCCGACGATGGTCACCGCCACCGGCAGGAAGCCGACCACCAGTGAGGTCATGGCAATACCCCCCATCTGCACCGCGCTCACCAGCAGCACATAATAAAAGAGGTTGCCGGCCAGTGCGAGCCAGGCCAGCGCCCACAGGATGCGCGGCGTCAGCAGCGGCCGGATCGCCCGCCAGCGCGGCGCAACCAGCAGCACGGACATCAGCCCATAGGCCAGATAGCGACCCACCGCCTGTTCGAGCGGACTGAAACCGGGCACGATCTCGGGCGCCAGGAAGACGAGGCCCCAGAGCGCCCCCGCCCCCATGCCGCAAAAGATGCCGGCCAGGATCGCGCCGGATGCTCGTGATTGGTTCATGCTCGCATTCCGCCTGTCGAAAATTCAGGTGACGGGAAATATCATCATCGACATGAGAAAGGCGCTCTTGATTGGCCGGTCAAATGCAACAATTACTCATTTCATGAGCCAGACCACCAAGATCGACCATTTCGACCGGGCGATTCTGCGCCTGATCCAGCGCGACACCCGCATGCCCCAGCGCGCAATTGCCGAGGCGGTCAACCTGTCGACCGCCGCCGTGCAGCGCCGCATCGCCGTGATGGAGCGCAGCGGCGTGATCGTGCGCAATGTCGCGATCGTCGATCCCGATCAGGTGGGCCTGGGCGTCACATCGATCGTCGAGGTCAATCTGGTCGATGAAAAGGCGGCGCGCGTCGACAAGGCCAAGCAATTGTTCCGCGACGCGCCCGAAGTGCAGCAATGCTATTATGTCACCGGCGGCCGCAGCTTCATCATGCTGATCGTCGCGCCCGACATGCGCAGTTACGAAGCGATCACCCGCCGCCTGTTCGCGGAAAATGAATCGGTCGCCAGCTATCACAGCTATCTGGCGCTCAACCGGGTGAAGGCGGGCATGGAACTGGTGATCCCCTGATTCATCCCCGCACTTCGGGTTAGGGATTTGCCTCGCCCGGCACGGCCCGTCGGTTTCTATCCCCCGGCGGCGGCATCAACTCCCGAATCATGGCCCAATAGCCCCGCGTGACATGGGCATCGCGCGCATAAAGGGGATCAGACGCCATGAGGTGCCGGTGCAAGCGGCGCAGATTATGCCAGGGCACCGACGGAAACAGATGATGTTCCAGATGATAGCTGACATTGAGCGGCCCGATCAGGATCCGATCGATCAGGGTCGGGATGACGGTGCGGGTGCCGCGAATTTCCGACTCGTCGGTGACGCCATTATGTTCCGCCATCGCCCGGATGCGGTTGAAGACGTTCATCCACAGAAATTGCGGGACGAGGAACAGCCCCAATATCTGCCAGCGCCAGGGCGACCACAGGATGACCCCATAGACCAGCAGCACCCAGACGACATAGCGGACGCGCAGCGCGAGCCGAAAATCGAAGCCGAAGCGCATCGGATTGTGGAAATTGGCCAGCGGCGACCAGACCCGCGCCGGGCGGGCCACGCGATAATAGTTGACGCCGGTCAGGCTGCGTAACAGCAGCACAGCCATGGCACGCCCATCCTTCGGAAAATCCTGGTCGCTGTCCTTGCGCGCGGCGCGATAGAGATCGACGCTGAGCGCAAAGGGGTAGGCCACGAACAGGTCGCCGATCAGGTCATTGATCCGGCGATTGCTGAACAGCATCCCGTGACAGGCCTCATGCATCATCACCGCCAGAACCTGGATACGCGTGCCGATGACGATGCCGGCGATCAGATAGGCCGGCCAACGATCGACCCGGATCGCGATCACGCATGCGGCGATCATCACCGCCCATTGCAGCGCCAGCAGCAGCGCGTTGCGCCAGTTGGGAACGACCGACAATTGCCGGATCAGCGGCAGGGTGGCACGGCGCGAGTAACGATAGCCGGGGCCACGTTCCTGGGCGATATCCTCCATGGAAACTGCCTCCCGACACCATGCCTGCCTGGGACGGAATGCTATGGTCGGCGCAGAACAGCGTCAAGCACGCCCCTTCTTTCCCATCAGCATTAACGGCTTGTTAGGCGCATGGCCGCAGAAGGATCGCTTCCAATCGGTGGGGATCGATGATGGTTGATATTGTTTTCGAATTTTCGGCGCACATGCTGGCGCTCGGGCTGATCGTCGGCGGGCTGTACAGCCTGACAAAGGAAGCCGGCTTGCGCTAAAGGCCATTCAGGCCAGCGTGCTACCCGTCAGCGACGGAAAGCTTTCCGCGACATAGTCGATGAACGCGCGCAGGGTCGGCGACATGCCGGTGCGCGCGGTGAAGAGGACATGGACGATGCCCTCGCTGGTCCGCCAGTCGGGCAGGACATGCACCAGCCGCCCCTGTTGCAGCTCGACCGAACAGGCTGCTGACGACAGCAGCGCCACGCCCAGCCCGGCCACCGCCGCATCGCGCACGGTCGCTGAATCATTGCTGCAAAAACGGGGATGATGGGCCACGATATGCTGTCGCCCCTGCCCGTTCATCAGCAGCCACTCATCATGTTCGACATGCTCGCCCACGCTCAGCGTCGGCAACTCGGCAAGGCTGGCGATGGTCGTTGCCGCGACCTGCGCCGCCACCGCCGGCGCGGCCACCAATATGCGGTCCAGCCGCCCCAGTTGATGCATCGTCAACGCCTGATCATGCACGGTGTCGATATCCACGCGAAAGGCGGCATCGAACCGCTCCTGGATCAGGTCGATGCGCTGGCTGCTGATATGCATTTCCAGATGCACGTCGGGATAGAGCAGCAGGAAGCGGGCAAAGACGTCGGTGCGCAGATAGCGGGCCAGCCCCGGCGGGCAGGCGATGCGCAGATTGCCGCTGATCTGCGACCGGGCACGCGCGGCGATCGCCTGGGTAGCGTCGATCCCCTCGGCGATCGTCTCGCACTGGCGATAGATTTCGCGGCCGACATCGGTCACGCGCAAATTGCGGGTCGATCGCTCGATCAGGCGGACGCCCAGCACCTGTTCCAGCCGCGCGACCCGGCGACTGAGCTTCGCCTTGCGCTCGCCGGTGGCACGCTCCGCCGCGCTGAAGCCGCCATGGCGCACGACCTGGGCAAAGCTGCGCAAATCATCCAGATCCATGGCGCCGTCCCGTCCGCTCTCCTGCCGCGTCGGACCGGTGCTACACGCTCCGCCCGGCTGGCGCCAGTCGGGCGCGGCATCCGCGATCACCGCGCCTGGCCGCTGACCATCATCGGCAGGAACAAGAGCGACGCCGCGACCGTCGCCACGAAGGATACCAGCAGATCATCGACCATGCCGTTGATGCCGCTGAACAAGGCGATTTCCACGAACAGGATCAGGACGAACAACGCCATCCGCGTGACGACACGCGGATGCGCCAGATGGAATGCGCGCACCATCTCCAACGCCTGCATCGGCGGCTGGCGCAGCGCGCTGCCGGAAGGATCAGGCCGCACGGACCACCGCCCGCCGGGCATCCCCGGTCGTGTAGAGCACGCGCAGCAGGTCGAGTTGCTCGCGCGAGAAACCCGCCGCATCGAACGCCTCCAGCTCCTCGCCGGTCAGCGACCGGCCGGTGCGCAGGATGATCGCGCTCTGGCGCAGCGTTTCCAGCCGCGGATTGGCCAGGGTGTAGGTCGGCTCCGGGCCGCGCAGGAAGCTGCGCAACCGGCCGAGCGGCGCGCGGACCGAAGGCACGGAACTGGCCGGATCGCTATCGGCCAGCCAGAGCACCTGGCGCTCCTGCGCGTCAAAGGGTTCGCCGACATTGTCATTGGCCGTATCGGCCCGGTTGAAGACGGAGTGTTGCATCGCCTTGATCCCACCTGTTGTTGCAGGCGATGTAGCGATGCACGGGTCGGGCTTGTAGCCGGCAAAAGGACGACAGATCGTTTCCGTTTTGGAAACAAAGCGCCCCGGTTCAGCAAAGGCCCACTTCCCCTTATGCCCCTTCTTATCGACCGTGGTCGGCGATGATGTCGACGCCCGTCTTGCCGCCCGGCGCATTGGTGAAGACGATGAAATAGGCGCTGCCATCGGCCTTGCGCGTGCCGCCCAGCACATTGTCGCCCTCGACGATGCGATGTTCCGCATCGAAGCCGGCACGGCGCGCCTGGGTATAATAATAGTCGATCACGCCCTGCTTGGGCACCGCCGTCACGAAGCTCGCCGCGCGCAGGGTGCAGCCGTCCTTTTCCGCGCCCGCCGCCTCGGTCAGTTGCGCGCCAGGATAGAGGGTGAAGGGATCGGGCATACGGCTGGCCCATTGCATGCCATAGACCAGCTTCTTGGCGCAGCCGGCATTGCTGCCGCCGCCCAGTTGCGCCTGTTCGCGCGCCAGCCCGCCCAGCGTCATCGGGCTGTTCTTGATCGGACCGCTGACCGGTGCCGGCGCGGAGAGCAGCTTGGCCGCTTCCGCCTGTGCCTTGCCGGCGTCACCGCCCAGCACCGGCAGGGCGCCATTGGCGGCACGATCGGCACTGCGCACGGCATTGCGGTTCGACTGGCCGACCAGATTGGGATCGACGACGATATCATCGGCCAGCGCGCCCTTGACCGCCGGGTCCGCGGCATTGTTGGTCAACTGGTCGTCCAGCGCGGCAAGATTGCCGTCCTTGCCGCCCTTGCCACAGGCCGCGAGCGCCAGCAGCAACGCCATCACACCAACTTGTCTGGAAATCGCCATCCGCCTCGCTCCTTCATAACCCGGCACATAGAACGGATAGCGGGACTTTCCGTTCGCATTCAGGGTGCATAGACGCCCCTAACCCATCGCAGGGCCAGTTTCTGCCGGGTGGCATGGTCGCTTGTCTTGTTCCGGGACAGCAAAGCCGCCATCAGTCGGACTATGCTCAACCTTCTGTCAGCCCTGATCGGTCTTGTCACCCTTGTCCTGATGATCCCGGCGGTGTTTCCGCTGCTCGGCGCGCTCAACTGGCTGCTGGTGCCGATGGCGCTGTTCGGCGCCTTCATCGGCCTGATGTCGTCGAAAAAGGGCGGGCAGAATTTCTGCCTGATCGTCGCCGCCTTTGGCGCGCTGCGCCTGTTCCTGGGCGGCGGCATCCTGTGACCATCGCGGAAAGCGAAGCCCGCAAGGGCGTCATCGCCGCGATCGGCACCTACAGCATCTGGGGGATGCTGCCGCTCTTCTTCCGCCTGCTGCATCATGTCGACCCGATCGAGATCGTGACCCAGCGGGTGATCTGGTCGGTCATCCTGATCCTGGTGCTGCTGGCCGCGCGCAAGGGGCTGGCCGCCTTCGTCGCGGCATTGCGCACGCCCCGGCTGGTCCTGCCGCTGATGGCATCGGCGGTGATGATCGCGATCAACTGGCTGGTCTATGTCTGGGCGGTCAATGACGGCCATGTCGTCGCCTGCAGCCTGGGCTATTTCCTCAACCCGCTGGTCAGCGTCGGCCTCGGCGTCGTCATACTCAAGGAAAGGCTGCGGCGCGGACAGATGCTGGCGATCGCGATCGCCGCCATCGGCGTCGCCATCCTGGCTGCGGCCGCGCTCACCACCTTGTGGATCAGCCTGGCGCTGGCGATCAGCTTCGCCCTTTATGGCCTGATCCGCAAGCTCACCCCGGTCGCGCCGATGACGGGCCTCGGCGTCGAGACGCTGCTGCTGGTCGCGCCCGCGATCGGCTACCTGATCTGGCTGGCGGGCCATGGCGGCATCAGCTTTGGCCAGGACGTGCCGACCACCGGCCTGCTGATCCTGGCCGGCGGCGTCACCACCGTGCCGCTGGTGCTGTTCGCCACCGCCGCCCAGCGCCTGCCGCTGGCGACGCTGGGGCTGCTGCAATATCTGGCGCCGACGCTGCAATTCCTGTGCGGCGTGGTGCTGCTGGGCGAGACGCTGAGCCAGGGCCAGATGCTGAGCTTCGGCCTGATCTGGCTGGGCCTCATCCTCTTCGCCAGCGACAGCTATGCCGCCGCCCGCCGCAACCGGCTGGCCACGGCCTGACCCCGGTCTGGACAGTCCGTTCGGGGTAGCGGATGGGCGTGCATGGTGGGCGAGAAGGCCCAAACTGCGGGATTACTTGGTCGCAAGAGGCGAAACTTGACCGATCAGGCGGCGATAGCGGCTGCCCGATGACGTTTCACCCCAATCATAACAACGTCTTTTCAATGCCTTAGCTGAAGGCGCGCGGAAGTTTACGCGTGTGCGCCATGCGGGATATTGGGCCGATCAGAAAAAACGGCCGGAATAGAATGGGTTGACGATAGAAAGGAGCCGGCCGGAAGTTTATACCGGGCGCATGGCTGTAGGACAGGATTTTTATCGGATCGGCCGGAATGGGTAGGAAACGGACTGACGGGTTTTGGAAGAGAATGTTTGATACTGGACATAATCGTTGGCACGCCGCCTCGCGCTTGTCCCATGGCTATCCATATCACTGATGCAATCTCGAACAGGCCCGCTGGCAGGCCTCTCACTTCAAGGCCGGAAACCATCTGACCGCCGCGCGGCAGCGCGGCTCCCATCAAAGCGAGTCGCGCCAATGGGGCACCGGATCGGCACCGCCCTCGAATGCAAACCGATCCTTTACTCTCGATCGGCAATATGCCCCACATGCGTAACAATTTCGCCTTGAAGTCGTTTGCGGTCGCCGGGCTGGTCGGCGTCACCGTAGGCGGTGGTAGCAGATACATGTCCACCTCAACGACGGTCCCCGAAGCCAGCGCCGCCGACGAAGTCATATCAGAGTGGCGACCGACCCGCGACACGATCCGGGATCGCCCGATGTCAGCGGACGAACTGGACGCCCAGCAGCCTTCAGGTTCTAGCGCCACTCCTCAGCGCAGGCCACGCGCCCAAACTCCAACGGGATCGGGAACATGGTCGTATCGGAATTGCGCCGACGCCCGTGCAGCCGGCGCTGCGCCAATCCACCGGGGGCAGCCGGGCTATGGGGCACATATGGATGGCGACGGGGATGGCATCGCATGTGAGCCATATCGGGGACGATAACCCCAATCATCGTCAATCCATCCCGACAAATCGCAACGCGACATAATTGTCACAATCCATCCTCGAAACGGTTTGGAAACGAAACCAAGGTTGCCCTAACGGCTTCCCCCCCTATTTGAGCCAGCAAGGGTCGCACGATAACTTTGTGCATCAATATCAGGGGTTTGTAATTTGAAGAACGTTCTTTTCGCGGCGGCCGCTCTGGCTGCTGTGTCGGCTCCCGCGTACGCGCAGGAAGCCTCGAATTTCGGCGGCTTTAAGGTCGGTGCGACCGTTGGCTATGACAGTGTCAATCTGTCCTACGACGATCTCGACGATAGCAAGGGCGGCTTCCTCTATGGCCTGACCGCTGGCTATGACTATGACATCGGCACTCTGGTAATCGGCGTTGAAGGTGAAGTCAGCGACTCCACCGTCAAGGAAACCGCAACCGACGTTCTTGTCGATGGCGATCGCTGGAAGCTGTCGGCTGGCCGCGACATCTATGTCGGCGCACGCCTTGGTTTCCCGGTGTCGCAGAACCTGATGCTGTATGCCAAGGGCGGCTACACCAACGCCCGCGCGAAGCTCTCGGTCAGCTATGATGGCGACAGCGCCAGCGAAGGCGACAACCTTGACGGTTACCGCGTCGGCGGCGGCATCGAATTCGCCAACGCAGGAAACTTTGCCCGCCTGGAATATCGCTACAGCGACTATGGCAACTACAGCTATGACGGTTTCAACACCGGCATCGCCGCGTCGCGCCATCAGATTGCGGTAACGGGCGGTTTTCGCTTCTAATCTGATCTTGCTCGGCAAACGTGGCTGAGCGACCGGCCCGGAATTCTTTTCGGTACGACTTGCGGCCCTGATCGTCTTCGGATGGTCAGGGCCATTTTTATGTCTGGGCTGGAGGCCGTCCCTCGCGACGGCCTGACCCGGTCAGTTGAACTCGGTCGCCTCGAACCGGACCGGTTCGCCGACCGCCTGATTGGCGAGGCTGTCTTCCCACATCACGCGGTTGCCGCGGATGATGGTGCCGATCGCCTTGCCGGTCAGGTCCATGCCGTCGAACGGCGACCAGTCGCAGCGCGAGGCGAGCCAGTCCTTGCCGACGGTCCATTTCTTCTTGAGGTCGACCACGGTGAAGTCGGCATCATAGCCGAGCGCGATGCGGCCCTTGCAGGTCAGGCCGAACACGCGCTGCGGCCCCGACGAGGTCAGTTCGATGAAGCGGCGCAGCGTCAGCCGCCCTTCGGCGACATGGTTGAGCAGCAACGGCACCAGCGTCTGCACGCCCGGCATGCCGCTGGGCGAGGCGGGATAGACCTTCGCCTTTTCCTCGATCGTGTGCGGCGCATGGTCGCTGCCCAGCACGTCGGGCACGCCCTGGTTGAGCCAGAACCACAGGCCGTCGCGATGCGCCGCGCTGCGGATCGGCGGGTTCATCTGGGCATAGGTGCCCAGCCGCGGATAGGCGTCCTCGCCGGCCAGGGTCAGATGCTGCGGCGTGACTTCGCAGGTCGCGACATCCTTGTTCTGGCCGATATATTCCAGCTCCGCCGGGGTGGTAACGTGCAGGATGTGGATGCGACGGCGCGCCTTGCGGGCGAGCGCGATGATCCGCTTCGTCGCGATCATCGCGCTTTCATCGTCGCGCCAGACGGGGTGGGACGAGGGATCGCCCTCGACCCGGTAATCCTTGCGCGCGTTCATCCGCGTCTCGTCCTCGGCATGGATGGCGACGCGGCGGGTGCCCGACGCCAGCACGCGGGCCAGCGCATTGTCATCATCGACCAGCAGGCTGCCGGTCGACGCGCCCATGAAGATCTTGACGCCGGAGGTGCCGGGAATGCGCTCCAGTTCCTTCAGTTGCTCGGCATTTTCCGCCGTCGCGCCGACATAGAAGGCATGGTCGCACCACATGCGATGATGGGCGCGCTTCAGCTTGTCATGCACCCGCTCGGCGGTGTCGGTATTGGGATTGGTGTTGGGCATTTCGAACACGGCGGTGACGCCGCCCAGCACCGCAGCGCGGCTGCCCGATTCCAGATCCTCCTTATATTCCAGCCCCGGCTCGCGGAAATGCACCTGACTGTCGATGCAGCCGGGCAGCACGTCGAGGCCGGTGCAGTCGATCACTTCGCCCGCATCGCCCAGGCTGGTGCCGATGGCGACGATCTTGCCGCCGCGCACGCCCACATCCACCTGCTCCGCGCCGCCCGGCGTATGGACGGTGCCGTTCTTGAGGATCATGTCGAAGGTCTGGGTCATGGCGATATTCCTGTCTGCTGTTCGCGCGAACCGCTTGGCGAAGTCGTGCCGCCGTCCTACCTAAAGCCGATGACCGATACCACCCTTACCGACCGCGCGGTGCTGCGCATTTCCGGCGAAGAGGCGCGTCCCTTCCTGCAGGGGCTGCTGACCCGCGACGTGCTGACGCTGAAAGACGGCGAAGCGCGCTGGACCGCGCTGCTGACGCCGCAGGGCAAGGCGCTGTTCGACTTCATCCTGTGGGGCGATGACGGCGATATATTGATCGACTGCGAGGCGGCGCAGGCCGATGCGCTGGCGAAGCGGCTGACCATATACCGGCTGCGGCGCAAGGTGGTGATCGCGCGCGATGAGTCGCTGGCGGTGCATTGGGCGATCGATGCGGCCGACAAGCCGCGCGACCCGCGCCTGCCAGACCTGGGCGCGCGCTGGCTGGCGCCGGCGAGCGATGGCGACGCCTCCGCCGCGTTTCGCGCGCATCGGCTGTCGCTTGGGGTGTTCGAAGGCGCGGCGGAACTGGGGCAGGACCAGACGCTGTGGCTCGAATCCAATGCCGAGGAACTGCACGGCGTCGATTATGACAAGGGCTGCTATGTCGGCCAGGAAAACACGGCCCGCATGCATTATCGCAACAAGGTGAACCGGCGGCTGGTCGCGGTGCCGCTGGAGCAGGCCGACGAGAAGCGCCAGCGCGCCGCCCTGCCCGACCTCAACCTGTCGATCGAGCTGCAACGGGTGGAGGCGATCGACCCCGCCACCCTGCCCGCCTGGCTCGCCACCGCGATCGCCGCGCAGGCCGCCGAATGAGGCAATGGCTGCTGGCGCTTGCCTGCGCCTTCACCCTGACCATGCCGGCGCGGGCGGAAACGCCCTGGACACTGGTCAAGGCCTATCCGCATGACCCGGCGGCCTTCACCGAGGGTCTCTTCTACCTCGACGGCGCGCTTTATGAGAGCACCGGCCTTGAAGGCCAGTCGGAGATTCGCAAGGTCGCGCTCAAGACCGGCAAGGTCGAGCAGCGCCGCGTGGTCGAGCAGCCCTATTTCGGCGAGGGCATCGTCAATTGGGGCGGCAAGCTGGTCAGCCTGACCTGGCGCCACCGCCAGGGCTTCGTGTGGAAGCTGGACGATTTCTCGCCCCTGTCCACCTTCCGCTATGAAGGCGAAGGCTGGGGCCTGACCCAGGATGGCCGGTCGATCATCATGAGCGACGGCAGCGCGCAGCTGCGCTTCCTCGACCCCGAGACGCTGGGCGAACAGCGCCGCATCACCGTCACCTGGAACGGCCGCGCGGTCGACCGGCTCAATGAGCTGGAATGGGTGAAGGGCGAGATCTGGGCCAATGTCTGGTACGACACGAAGATCGCCCGGATCGACCCGCGCAGCGGCGGCGTGATCGACTGGATCGACGTCGCCCCGCTGCGCAAACAGGCCGGCGTCACCGACAGCGAAGCCGTCGCCAACGGCATCGCCTATGACGCGAAGAGCGATCGCGTCTTCATCACCGGCAAGAACTGGCCGAAACTGTTCGAGATCAGGGTCGGGAAATAGCCAAGGGCGCAGCTGAAAGCCCTCTCCCGCCTGCGGGAGAGGGTTTATAGGCGTCGCCCTTCCGTTTACCGCTTCCAGCGTGCCCAGATGGCGGTGGGGAGCAGCAGGCCGCGGGCTTCCTCGCGCACGGTCAGTTCGCCCGCTTCCACCTCGCCGGGCAGGTCGGCAAAGGCCTGGCGCAGCAATTCGCCGATCGCCAGCGCCGACATGCGCACCGCATAGACGGTGAGGAAGAGGAAGCGACTGTCGGCGTCGAGCAACTGGCGGCAATTGGCGATGAGGCCCGGCAGATCCTCTTCCAGCCGCCACACTTCGCCGTCGGGGCCGCGGCCATATTTGGGCGGGTCGAGCAATATGCCGTCATAGCGGCGGCCGCGCCGCACTTCGCGCGCGACGAACTTGGCCGCGTCCTCGACGATCCAGCGGATCGGCCGGTCGCCCATGCCCGACAGGTCCGCGTTCGCCCGCGCCTGCGCCACCGATTTCTTCGACGCATCGACATGGACCATGCGGGCGCCGGCCGCCGACATGCCCAGCGTGCCGACGCCGGTATAGCCGAACAGGTTCATCACCTCCGCCTCGGGCTTGTCGGTCGTGCTGGCGCGCATGAAGTCCCACACCGGCGCCATGTCGGGGAAGAAGCCGAGATGGCGGAAGGGGGTGCAGCTCGACTGGAAGGTCACTTCCTTCCAGTGCAGCGGCCAGCCTTCGGCCGGGACCGGCTTGTCATAATACCAGCGGCCGCCGCCATCCTCGTCAGAGCCGGGGATGAATTCGCCGTCGGCGCGCCAGTCTTGCGTCGCCGGCGCCCACATCGCCTGCGGTTCGGGGCGGATGAAGCGGAAACGGCCATAGCGTTCGAGCTTGCGGCCGTTGCCCGAGTCGATCAGGCCATAGTCGGACCAGGGTTCGCCGATGAGAGTCTTGAGTTCCATTCCGGCCTCATCGTCTCTTGCGCCGCTCCTGTCGAGAGGGGATCAACCCGCGATCAGCCGCGCGGCGTCGCCCGCTCCGCGACATAGGCGGTCACCGCCTCGAACGTGCCGGGCAGCTTGGCATAGCTTTCCTCGCGCGCGAACAGGTCGCCGACCCGTGCGGGCAGCGGCGGCCGCGTGCCGGTCGCCCGTTCCACCGCGTCGCGGAACTTGGCGGCATGGGCGGTCGCCAGCGTCACCACCGGGATCGACGGGTCGATGTCCGCCTCGCGCGCGGCGGCGAGGCCGATGGCGCTGTGCGGGTCGATCACCTGCCCGGCGGCGTCGAACGCCCAGCGCATCGCCATGGTCATGCCATCGGCATCGATCCGGGCGGAGGTGAACAGGTTGGCCGCGCCCTCGCGCTGGGCATTGGTGAGGCGCATCGCCTTGCTCGCCTCGAAACCCTGCATCTGCTGGGCGAGCGCGATGCCGTCACGGCCGCCGGCATCGAACAGCAGCCGCTCGAAATTGGAGCTGACCTGAATGTCCATGCTGGGCGTGGCGGTCGGCACGACCTGGCCCTGGCTATAGTCGCCCTCCGACAGGGCGCGGTGGAGGATGTCGTTGACGTTGGTGGCGACCACCAGCCTGGCGACCGGCAGGCCCATTTTCGACGCGACATAGCCGGCGAAGACATCGCCGAAATTGCCGGTCGGCACCGAGAAGGCGATCGGGCGATCGGGCGCCCCCAGCCGCACGGCGGCGTAGAAATAATAGACGACCTGCGCCATCAGCCGCGCCCAGTTGATGCTGTTCACCGCCGACAGGTTGAAGCGCGCCTTGAAGTCCGCATCGTTGAACATGCGCTTCACCAGCGCCTGCGCATCGTCGAAGCTGCCGTCGATCGCGATATTGTACACGTTCGGCGCCAACACCGTGGTCATCTGGCGGCGCTGCACGTCGGACACGCGGCCCTCGGGATGCAGCATGAAGATGTCGACCTTCTCGCGGCCGGCGACCGCGTCGATCGCGGCCGAACCGGTGTCGCCCGATGTGGCGCCGACGATGGTCAGATGGTCGTCGCGGCGCGACAGGAAGCGCTCGAACAGCTGGCCGAGCAGCTGGAGCGCGACATCCTTGAACGCCAGGGTCGGACCATGGAACAGTTCCAGCATCCAGTGGCGATTGTCGAGCTGGACCAGCGGCGTCACCGCGTCATGGCTGAACCGGCCATAGGCGGCGGTGCAGAGGTCACGCAGTTCCTCTTCGCTCAGCGAGCCGGCGACGAATGGCGCCATGACCCGCACGGCGGTTTCGACATAGGAAAGACCGGCGAGCGCGCGAACGTCGGCAGCGGAAAATTGCGGCCAGCTTTCGGGCACATAAAGCCCGCCGTCGGACGCCAGGCCCGCCAGCGTGACATCTTCAAAACCGAGCGCCGGTGCGCTTCCCCTGGTGCTGACATATTGCATAATGGGAAAGCGCGGTAGCGACGCGGGCGCGCCGGGGCAAGTGTTTACGACGGCCTTGGCGGCTCCGCATTGCGTCGGCGCAGGACAAGCAGATAGATTATTGCTGCCAGCGCGGCAAAAATGAACCATTGCACCGCATAGGCGAGATGATTGTTGGGCACGTCGGCGGTGCTGGGCGGCGCCATGGGTTTCAGGCCCGGCGGCGCGGCGCGCGCGACCAGCATCGGCCGCAGCGGCATGGTCCTGCCGCTGGCGCGCGACAGGAGCGAGCGATGATCGGGCTCCTGCGAAATCCAGCCTTCGACCTGTCCGCCGGTCCAGGCCGGCTTGTCATCCGGCTTCTGGCCGACGCCGACCGCGACCAGTGCGCCCGGCCCTTCGGCGCCGGTCGCGCATTGGGCGATATGGCGATAGCCGGTCGATCCGTCGGCGGCGCGCCCGGCCTCCACCTGCCAGCCGACGACGCGCAGGCAATGGACCGAGGATGGGCGGAACAGCAGTTCGTCGGGCACCGGCGGCATTTCCGGGAAGGCGACGGCCGGGCGCGACACATTGCTGGCGGCCAGCGCCAGCATGGTCTCCTTCTCGCCCCGGCGCTGCAACTGCCAGATGCCGAGCGCGATCATGACTACGATCGCGACACAGACCAGCAGGGTCGGGACAATCGGGATGCGCCGTCCGCTCATGCGTCCTTCTTCTCCACCACCCGCCCGTCGCGGGCATCCTTGCGATATTCGAGCGTCAGCAGCGCGCCCTTGGCGACGCGCAGGCTGCCGACGACGGCGCCGGCGGTCAGCGGCGCCCAGAGCAGCAGGTGCAGCCATAGCGGCGGATGGACCGTCAGTTCCAGCGTCAGCGCCAGCGCGACCATGACCGCGCCGATGATCAGCGTCAGGAAAGCCGCCGGCCCGTCGCCAACATTATATTGGCCATAGTCCAGCCCGCACTGGCGGCAGCCCGACGCAAAACGCACCGGCCCTTCGAACAGGGTCGGTGCGCTGCAACGGGGGCAAAGGCCGCGGGCGGAGGCCGCAAGCAGGTCCATGCCTGTCGCCTTCGCCGTCATCCCTGAACCATCAGCCGCCGTGGATCGGCGCGCCCCAGCCGCCCCAGACATAGATGGCGGCGAACAGGAACAGCCACACCACGTCGACGAAATGCCAGTACCAGGCGGCCGCTTCAAAGCCGAAATGCTGGCGCGGGGTGAAGTCGCCCTTATAGGCGCGGATCAGGTTCACCACCAGGAAGATGGTGCCGACCAGCACATGGAAGCCATGGAAGCCGGTCGCCATGTAGAAGGCCGAGCTATAGGGCGAACCGCCGAACGGGAACGGCGCGTGCATATATTCATAGGCCTGGATGCAGCTGAACAGCGCGCCCAGGATCACGGTACACCACAGGCCCTTCTTCAGCCCTTCGCGATCGCCATGGATCAGCGCATGATGCGCCCAGGTCACGGTGGTGCCCGAGCAGAGCAGGATCAGCGTGTTGAGCAAGGGCAGCTCGAACGCGTTCATCACCTCGATGCCCTTGGAGGGGAACATCCCCTCGATCGGCGCCAGTTCGCTGGGGAAGAGGGAGAAGTCGAAAAAGGCCCAGAACCAGCCGACGAAAAACATGACTTCCGACGCGATGAACAGGATCATGCCATAGCGCAGATGCAGCTGGACCACCGGCGTATGATCGCCGGCATGCGCCTCGGCAATCACATTGCTCCACCAGCTGAACATGGTGAAGAGGACACCGGCCACACCGATCAGGAAGATCCAGCCACCGCCGGCAGGCATCGCGTCGGGATGCATCCACATGATCGCGCCCATCGCCATCACCAGCGCCGACATCGAGCCGAACAGCGGCCAGATGCTGGGCGGAAGGATATGATAATCGTGGTTCTTGGCGCCTGCCATGACGGTTTCTACCTCTTCCCTGTTTTTCGGTTATTCTCGTCAGCTTAGCTTGGCTGCTTCCCCTGCTCAACAGGATAGAAGGTGTAGCTGAGCGTTATCTGCTGCGTGTCCTTGTTGTCGGGATCCTGCAATATCTTGGGATCGACATAATAGATGACCGGCATGCGCACTTCCTCACCGGGCTGCAGCGTCTGCTGGGTGAAGCAGAAACACTGGATCTTGGTGAAATAGGCGCCGGCCTGGGTCGGCGTGACGTTGAAGCTGGCGGTGCCGGTCACCGGCTTGTCGGACAGGTTCTTCGCAATGAAAATCGCCATGTCGCGGCCCCCCACGGTCACCGTGTCGGTGCGATGTTCGGGCCGAAATTCCCAGGGCATGCCGGGCTGGACATTGGAATCGAAGCGGATCGACATGGTCCGCCCGGCCACCGGGGTCAGCTTCACATCGGCTGCCGCGCGCTGGGTCGTGCCGCCGAAACCGGTGGTCTGGCAGAAGATGCGATAGAGCGGGACCGAAGCGAAGCCCAAAGCAAGCATCGCCAGGCCGATGCCCGCCATCGCCACCAGCGTCCGCCGGTTGCGGCGGTCGCGGTCAAAGGGCGAGGGCGGGAGCGAGGCCATCAGATATTATGGCTCGCGCCGATCTTCGCCAAAGTGATGGCGAAGAAGAGGATGGCGAGGAAGCCGAGCAGCAGCCCGGTCACCAGCGCACGGGACTTTTGCCGCGCACGCACCTGATCCTGATCTTCCGGACTCATGCCAGCAGCCAGCGGTCGACGACCACTGCCCCGAACAGCAGGAAGAGATAGAGGATCGAATATTTGAACAGCCGCTTTTCCGGCGCCATGCGTGCGGGGTCGGTCTCGCGGCGCAGATAGACCTGGAAGGCCATGGCCGCGAAGATCGCGGTGCCGACCAGCGCCGCCGTGCCATAGATCGCGCCGGTCAGGTGCAGCGCGACCGGGGCCAGCGCCGCAACCGCCATGATGAAGGTGTAGAAGAGGATCTGGCGCCGGGTGACGACCTCGCCCGAAACGACCGGCAGCATCGGAATGCCGGCGGCGGCATAATCGGTCTTCACGAACAGCGCGAGCGCCCAGAAATGGGGCGGCGTCCAGAAGAAGATCAGCATGAACAGCGCGATCGGCAGCGCGGTGATGTCGCCCGTCACCGCCGCCCAGCCGATCACCGGCGGGAAGGCGCCGGCCGCGCCGCCGATGACGATATTCTGCGCCGTCCGGGGTTTCAGCCAGATGGTATAGATGAAGACATAGAAGAGGATCGAGACGGTCAGCACCGCGGCGGCCAGCCAGTTGGTCGCCATCCCCATCAGGATCACCGAGAAGAAGGACAGGCCGACGCCGAAATGCAGCGCCGTCTGCCGCTCCATCCGGCCGGCGGGCAGCGGCCGGCTGGCAGTGCGCTTCATCTTGGCGTCGATGTCGGCTTCCCACCACTGGTTGAGCGCGGCGGCCGCGCCGGCGCCCAGCGCGATGCACAATATCGCGGTAAAGCCCAGCACCGGATGGATATGGCCGGGCGCGGCGAGCAGCCCGCACAGGCCCGTGAACACCACAAGCGTCATCACGCGCGGCTTGGTCAGCGCGACGAAATCGCGCCAATGAGCGGGCAGGACGGGGGCATTAGCCCCGGACGAAAGCGGCGAACTGGCCATAAACTCCTCTTCGATCAGCCGGCGCCCCATACAGGCCCTGACCGATTCCGGCAAATGGACAGACGGTCCTACCCATCTGCCCCGCCGCAGGGGGATGGAGTGCCCGGTCTAGGCCGGGCACCCGCATGGCGATCAGTCGATGACCGGCAGGGTCTCGAACTGGTGATAGGGCGGCGGGCTGGTCAGCGTCCATTCCAGCGTCGTCGCGCCTTCGCCCCAGGGATTGCCCTCGGCGCGTCTGCCGGCGAACAGCGACCAGAAGACATTGACCAGGAAGATCAGCACGCCGACCGCCATGATCTCATAGCCGTGGGTCGCGATCTTGTTCCAATAGGCGAACGCCTCGGGATAGTCGGGATAACGGCGCGGCATGCCGCTCAGGCCCAGGAAGTGCATCGGGAAGAACAGCAGGTTCACGCCGATGAAGAAGACCCAGAAATGGAGCTGGCCCAGCACTTCATTATACATGCGCCCCGTCATTTTCGGGAACCAGTAATAGAAGCCCGCGAACAGCGAGAAGACCGCGCCCAGCGAGAGCACATAGTGGAAGTGCGCGACCACATAATAGGTGTCGTGCAGCACGTCATCGACGCCGCCATTGGCCAGCACCACGCCGGTCACGCCGCCCACGGTGAACAGGAAGATGAAGCCCAGCGCCCATACCATCGGCGTCTTGAAGCTGATCGACCCGCCCCAGATGGTCGCGATCCACGAGAAGATCTTGATGCCGGTCGGCACCGCGATGACCATGGTGGCGGCGGTGAAATACATCTTCACATTCACAGACATGCCGGTGGTGAACATGTGGTGCGCCCAGACGACGAAGCCGACCACGCCGATCGCGACCATGGCATAGGCCATGCCGAGATAGCCGAACACCGGCTTGCGGCTGAAGGTCGAGACGATCTGGCTGACGATGCCGAAGCCCGGCAGGATCATGATATAGACTTCGGGGTGGCCGAAGAACCAGAAGAGATGCTGGTAGAGTTCGGGATCGCCGCCACCGGCCGCATCATAGAAGGTGGTGCCGAAATTGCGGTCGGTCAGCAGCATGGTGATCGCAGCGGCCAGCACCGGCAGCGCCAGCAGCAGCAGGAAGGCGGTGACCAGCACCGACCAGACGAACAGCGGCATCTTGTGCAGGGTCATGCCCGGCGCACGCATGTTGAGGATGGTGGTGATGAAGTTGATCGCGCCCAGGATCGAGCTGGCGCCGGCGATGTGCAGCGACAGGATCGCCATGTCGACGGCTGGGCCGGCCGATCCGCTGGTCGACAGCGGCGCATAGACGGTCCAGCCGGTGCCCGCGCCATTGCCGGTGCCGCCGGGTACGAAGGTGGAGCCGAGCAGCAGCAGGAAGGCGGGGATGAGCAGCCAGAAGCTGATATTATTCATCCGCGGGAAGGCCATGTCCGGCGCGCCGATCATGATCGGCACGAACCAGTTGCCAAAGCCGCCGATGATCGCGGGCATCACCATGAAGAAGACCATGATGAGGCCATGGGCGGTGATCAGCACGTTCCAGAGGTGATAGGCCTGGTCCAGCGTCGCGGCGGGACCGTCGCTCCACTGCGCCCAGATATGCAGGAACTGGATGCCCGGCTCGCGCAATTCCATGCGCATCAGGCCGGAAATGGCGCCGCCAATCAGGCCGGCCATGATCGCGAAGATCAGATAGAGGGTGCCGATGTCCTTGTGGTTGGTGGACATGAACCAGCGCTGGAAGAAGGCCGGCTTGTGGTCGGCATCATGATGATCATGGGCATGGTCGCCATGATGATCGCCATGATGGTCGGCGGTGATGGTGGTCATGACGTTCCTACCCCTCAGATCTTCTTTTCAGCAGTAGCGGCAGCGGCTTCAGCCGTCTTCTCCGCCGCTGCGCCCTTCAGCGTGCCGCCCTGCGACTGGACCCACTGGTCGAACTGGGCCGGGGGCAGCGCCTCGATCGCGATCGGCATGAAGCCGTGGCGCGCGCCGCACAGTTCCGAACATTGGCCATAATAGACGCCCGGCTTCTCGATGGTGAAGCTCTTCTCGTTCAGGCGTCCGGGCACGGCGTCCATCTTCACCCAGAGCGAAGGCACGGCAAAGCTGTGGATCACGTCGGCGCCGGTGATGATCAGCTTGACCGGGCGGCCGACCGGCAGGACCAGGCGATTGTCGGGCGCGAGCAGATAGGGCTCGCCATTTTCCTTCGCCTTGTCCTCGGGCAGCATGTTCGACACGAATTCGGGGATGCCGTTGTCGGGATATTCATAGCCCCAATACCATTGATAGCCGGTGACCTTCACGGTCAGCGCATCCTTGGGCGCGGGCTTATACTGGTCGGCCAGCAGGCCGATCGAGGGAATCGCGATCACCAGCAGGATGAGGACCGGGACCAGCGTCCACACCACTTCGATGACGGTGTTGTGGGAGGTCTTGGACGGCACCGGGTTGGCGGAGCGGCGATAGCGCACCATCACATAGAGCATCAGCAGCAGCACGAAGACCGAGATGATGGTGATGAGCGGCAGCAGCATCTTGTCGTGCAGCCAGCGCGCGGTGTGGCCGGTGGAGGTGAACTGCTCCTGCAGCGTGATCTCGCCGGGCTTGGGCATGCCGATGCCTTCGGTCGGCTTCATCCGCGGCGGCGCGGCGACCTTGGCGGCGGGCGCGGCTTCGGCCGCAGGGTCCGTCGCATTGTCGGGTGATTCGGTCGATATAGCTGCATTGTCAGCAGCGGGGGCGGCAGCGGCGGCATTCTCCTGCGCCAATGCCATCGGGCTCATCACCGTTGCCGGCGCCATTGCCAGCAAGCCGGCCAGAATGAGCGATCTCACCTTTTTCATAGCCTCATCTACCCCTAACCCCTTGTTGCCGCTGCAACGGGAACGTCCACTTTCGCGTCGTGCCCGCCCGTTCGGTCTATGTGGCGGCTTATAGGCAACGAATTTTTCTGCCTCAAGTCAGTGTGGACCAGATTTTCTTCGCTGTTGCACCGCCCCCCGCTCCCGCCTATCTCGCACCTCGCGCACAGGTGCGCGATCATGGGCATGTCATGCCCGTGCGATATGGGCGGGCCGGGCGCCGTTTTTGCGCGACCTCCCGCAACGGAATAGTGGAACAGGGCGGAATGACCGACGAAGAAGTATTGGCAGAATTCCGGGCAGCAGGTGCGCTGCTCGAAGGACATTTCATCCTGTCGTCGGGCCGCCGCAGCGCCAATTACCTGCAGTGCGCCCGCGTGCTGATGAATGCCGAACGCGCCGGCAAGCTGGCCCGCGCCACCGTGCAGCAGCTGCCGCGCGAGCTGCGCCAGGAGATCGACCTGGTCGTGTCGCCCGCCATGGGCGGCCTGATCATCGGCCATGAAGTCGGCCGCGCGCTCGACAAGGATGCGGTGTTCCTGGAACGGCCCGAGGGCGTGTTCGAACTGCGCCGCGGCTTTGCCATATCGCCGGGGCAGAAAGTGCTGATGGTGGAAGACGTCGTCACCACCGGCCTGTCCTCGCGCCAGGCGATCGAAGCGGTCGAGCGCGAAGGCGGCATCGTCGTCGCCGAAGTGGCGCTGGTCGATCGTTCGGCCGGCGAAGTGGACCTGGGCGTCCCCTTCTACCCGCTCGTGAGCATCAATTTCCCGGTCTATGACGCCGATCAGCTGCCGCCCGAACTGGAAGCGGTGCCGGCGATCAAGCCCGGCAGCCGGAAGCAGTAAGATGGCCGCCGTTCCGCTGCGCCTGGGGGTCAATATCGACCATGTGGCGACGATCCGCAACGCGCGGGGCGGCGAACATCCCGATCCGGTCAAGGCCGCGCTGCTGGCGGTGAAAGCCGGCGCCAACGGCATCACCGCGCATCTGCGCGAGGATCGCCGCCATATCCGCGACGAGGATATCGCGATGCTGATGGCGGCGCTCGACGTGCCGCTGAACCTGGAAATGGCGGCGACGCAGGAAATGCTGGGCATCGCCCTCAAGCACAAGCCGCATGCCGCCTGCATCGTGCCGGAAAAGCGCGAGGAGCGCACGACCGAGGGCGGCCTCGACGCCGCCGGCCAGATCGCGGTGCTGCGCCCGATCGTCGCCGCACTCACCGAGGCCGGCATCCGCGTCAGCCTGTTCATCGAGGCCGACGCCGCCCAGATCGAGGCCGCGATCCAGCTTGGCGCGCCCGTGGTCGAATTCCATACCGGCGCCTATGCCCATCTGACCGGCGAGGCCCGCGCGGTCGAGTTGCGCCGCATTGCCGACGCCGCCGCGCTCGCCGCCAAGAACGGCATCGAGCCGCATGCCGGCCATGGCCTCACCTTCGACAATGTCGCGCCGATCGCCGCCATCCCGCAGATCGCCGAACTCAATATCGGCCATTTCCTGATCGGCGAGGCGATCTTCGGCGGGCTGGAAGCCAGCATCCGCGAAATGCGGCGCCAGATGGATTTGGCGCGGTGACCGCCGCATGATCATCGGCCTCGGCTCCGATCTCTGCAATATCGAGCGGATCCAGAATTCGCTCGACCGCTTCGGCGACCGGTTCGTCCAGCGCGTCTTCACCGATGTCGAACAGGCCAAGGCGGAACGCCGGCCGTTTACCAAAGCCGGCACGCTGGCCAAGCGCTTCGCGGCCAAGGAGGCCTTTTCCAAGGCGGTCGGCACCGGCTTCAAGGCCGGTGTCTTCATGAAGGATATCGGCGTCGTCAACGCGCCCAGCGGCGCGCCCACGCTGGCGTTGACCGGCGGCGCGGCACAGCGGCTGGCATCGATGGTCCCGGCGGGCTACAAGCCGGTCATTCACCTGACGCTCACGGACGATCATCCATGGGCGCAGGCCTTCGTCATCATCGAGGCGCTGCCGCTTTGAGCGGGCCGCCCTCCCCATCCGAGCATAGCCCTTCCATGACGGCAGTCGACATGACCCAAACCGATCCCCTGCCCCCCGCCGCGCCCGAAACGGCAGCCGACGACAAGGAGGCAGGCAATAGCGGGGCCGGCAGCAGCGGGGTGAATTGGTGGCATGAGGTGAAGAGCATCGTGCTGCTTATCCTCGCCGTGCTGGCCTTCCACAGCTTCGTCGCCAAACCCTTCTACATCCCGTCGGAATCGATGATGCCGGTGCTGCTGAAGGGCGACCGGCTGGTGGTCAGCAAATTCCCCTATGGCTGGTCCTATGTCAGCCCCAGCTTCCATCCGCTGCCCTTCCTGAAGGGGCGCATCCTGGGCCATCTGCCCGAGCGTGGCGACATCGTCATCGTCTCGCCCCAGAACCGGCGCGAGGATTATATCAAGCGGGTCATCGGCCTGCCCGGCGACATCGTCGAGGTGCGCGGCGGCCAGGTGATCCTGAACGGCGTGCCGGTGCCGCAAAAGGTGCTCAAGCCCCTGCGCATAGCGGTCGACGGCAACGCCCCCTGCCCGCCGATGCAGTTTCCCGGCGCGCTGGTGACCGACAAGGCGGGCAAGAGCTGGTGCGAGCTGCCGGTGCGACAGGAAGTGCTGCCCAACGGCAAGACCTATGTCACGATCGACATGGGGCCGAGCGCGCTCGACTGGTATGGCCCGGTCCGCGTGCCCGCCGACCATGTCTTCCTGATGGGCGACAATCGCGACAACAGCGCCGACAGCCGCGCGCCGCTGGAGGAAAATGGCCTGGGCGGCCCGGTGCCGTGGGAAGCGATCGGCGGCCGCGCCGAATTCATCACCTTCAGCCTGGACGGCGATTCGAGCTGGAACCCGCTCAGCTGGTTCCATGCCTTCCGTGGCGGCCGCGCCGGGAACAGCCTGCGCCCCCAGAGCGTTACCGAGGCGAAATAGTTCACAGCGATTGATTGGGGGTTCCGGGTTTGAGCGACGCGCAGCAGCATATCGAGCAACCCGGTCCCAGCGAATTGCGCAGCCCGCTGGTCCAGCATGAGATCAAGCGGGCGGGCGTCTGGTTCGCGATGGCGATCGGCATCGCGCTGATCGTGCTGCTGGCCCAGCCGATCATGCTGATCCTGGGCGCGCTGGTCTTTACCACCATGATGGATGGCGGCACCCGCCTCCTGGGCCGTGTGCTGCCGATCGGCCGGGGCTGGCGGCTGACGATCGTCCTGCTCGCCGTCGTCGCCTTCCTCGCCTATACTTTCTACCTCACCGGCTCCAGCCTGGCCGCCCAGGCGCAGGCGATGCGCACCATCGTCGAGGCGCAGGTGGAACGGGTCGGCGGCTGGATGCAGCAGCTTGGCATCACCACCACGCCCGAAGACCTCAAGGGCCTGGCCCAGCAGGCGATGAGTTCCATGGGCAGGGTTACCGCCGCCGTCGGCACCGCCGTCGGCGCGATCACCAGCGGTGTCATGATGCTGGTGCTGGCGATTTTCATCGCGGTCGAACCCAAGCTGTACGAGCGCGGCGTCGCCTGGATGCTGCCGATGGACAAGCGCGCCCATTTCTACACCGTCGCCGACAAGATGGCCTTTACCCTGCGCCGGCTGATGTTCGGCCGGCTGATCGGCATGGCGGTGGAGGGCGTGGGCGTATGGCTGCTGCTGTGGGCGGGCGGCGTGCCGATGGCGGGTCTGCTCGGCATCCTCACCGGCCTGCTCGCCTTCCTGCCCAATATCGGCGCGATCATCTCCGGCGTGCTGATCGTCCTTGTCGGCTTTTCGGGCGGCACCCATACCGGCCTCTATGCCTTTGGCGTCTACATGGCGGTGCAGATCATCGACGGCTATCTGATCGTGCCGATGGTGGCCAAGCGCGCGACCGATCTGGCCCCGGCGCTGGTGCTGGCGGCGCAGATCCTGCTGGGCGCGCTGTTCGGTATCCTCGGCCTGTTCCTGGCCGATCCGATCGTCGCCATGATCAAGGTCTATCTGGAGGAACGGTCCAAGGCTCTGGCAGGGCAGACCATCCTGAAAAGCGACGATAAAAACGGCGATTGACGAATGCGTCCCGGAACGTAACGATTGCTCCTGCGCTTCTATCCTAAAGCGAAAGGAGAGAATGGCATGACCGTGGCAATGGAGCAGCAGAAGAAGCTGCATTTCGAACTGACCAATGTCGGCATGCGGGCCCAGGCAACCGCCGCCGGCATGGTCCAGCTCTGCCGGGAACTGCATCGGGCCGGCATCCTCGACAATGACGCGCTGGAACGGATCAAGTCGGCGATCGCCGACGATATCGACATTGGCGCGCCGCGTTCGGTGTCCTGCGTCGAATATCGGCGCGACGTGAAGGCGCGACTCGACCGCCTGTTCACCGGCGAGGAAAAGATTGGCAGCGCCGAAGGCCTGGCCTTCCCGCCATCGGCCCCCGGCGATCAGGCCAGCCTCTGAGCATTTGTCCGGACTGCGCCTCTGGCGCAGCCGCACCGGCCCACACCCCCCACCCGACCACCCAGATATGGTACCCTGATGGGCGGTCGGGTGGGGGTGTGGGCCGGTACCGTATCAAAAATGCGCCCTTTCGCGCATTTTTCAGACAGACTCTGACCAGCAAAGAAAAAGGACCCGGAAACCGGGCCCTTCTCTACTCTCGGATCGATCGGATCAGTTGCCCGGCACGCCCTGCGGAACGGCGCCCTGCGGCATGCCACCCTGCATCTGCTGCATCCGCTGCTGCATCTGCATGATTTCCGCGCGCGACTTGAAGTCGTGCAGCTGGACATCGAACACCAGCACCGAATTGGCCGGGATCGGGCCGGCGGCCTGTTCGCCATAGCCAAGCTGCGGCGGGATCCACAGGCGATACTTGCCGCCCTTCTTCATCTTCTGCAGGCCTTCGGAGAAGCCCGGCACCACGCCGTCGACCGGCATCGGCGTCTGCGGATTCTCGTCGAACACGGTGCCGTCGAGCAGCGTGCCCTTATAGCCCACCAGCGCAACGTCGGCGGTCGTCGGGCTCGGCCCGCTGCCTTCCTCCAGCACCTGGTACTGCAGGCCCGACTCGGTCGTGACCACGCCCTTGGCATGGGCGTTCTGCGTCAGGAAGGCGGCCGGCGATGCTTCCACGCCCTGCTGCCCTGCCCAGGCCAGACCACCGGCCGCCAGCGCGATCGCGGCGACACCGATCCAGAGTCGCGTCAGCGACCCCTTGGCGATAGGACGAAGGGGGACAGCCGTCGTGGACATGGGCGAACGCCTCGCAATGAAGAACGGGAAATCAGCAAAGAGTCAGGACGACCGCGAACCGGCCGTCCTGATATCGGCAGTCCTTAACGGACGCCGTCGCGCTCGGCGCGCTTGCGCTCCAGCTTGCGGGCGCGGCGGACAGCAGCCGCCTTTTCGCGCGCACGCTTTTCCGAGGGCTTCTCGTAGTGACGACGCAGCTTCATTTCGCGATACACGCCTTCACGCTGCAGCTTCTTCTTGAGCGCGCGGAGGGCCTGGTCGACATTGTTGTCGCGAACGATGATCTGCATAAGTCCGTCAATCTCCAATCGAAAACGGGCGGATCGCCAGGAAAGAAACCCTCCCGACGGGCCGACCGAATATAAAAATCCGTGAGTCGCCACAGGTCACCCTGAGGCATGTGGGGCGCGCCCTACCAGCAGAGTCGCGCAAATTCAACCCCTGCAGGGCTTTCACGCCCTTTCCCTCGACAGAATGCGTCGAGCGGAGGATAGTGGCGCCCATAATATAAAGGAGGATGGCCATGGCAAGTGCCGCCAGACAGCCCGACATGTCGCCTGCCGAATGGGAGGCGCGCCAGCAGCTCGCCGCCTGCTACCGCATCTTCGACCATTTCGGCTGGTCGGAACTGATCTACAATCATATCACCCTGCGCGTGCCCGATGAGGAAAATGCCTTCCTCATCAACCCGTTCGGCCTGCTCTACAGCGAGGTGACGGCGTCCAACCTGGTCAAGATCGATATCGACGGCCATGTGCTGGACGGCAGCCCCTATCCGGTCAATCGCGCCGGCTTCACCCAGCATAGCGTGTTCCACCGCCACCTGGCCGACGCCCATTGCATCATCCACACCCATACCACGGCGGGCATGGCCGTCAGCGCCACGCAGGAAGGGCTGCGGCCGATCAATTTCTACGCCGCCGCCTTTGCCGGGCGGATCGCCTATCATGAATTTGAAGGCGTCACGATCCGGCCGGAGGAAGGGGAAAGGCTGATCGCCAATCTGGGCGCGCGGCGAATCATGATGCTGCGCAACCATGGCACGCTGGTGATGGCCAAGAGCCTGCCCGAAGCCTTCCTGATGCAATGGATGCTCCAGCGCGCCTGCGAGATTCAGGTTGCCGCCTGCGCCGCCGGCACGCCGGTGGAGATCCCCGCCGACGTCATCGCCGTGCATCAGCGCGATCTTGCCGGCGTGCAATTGCCGGTCGGCGTCGGCGTGCCCGATTTCCAGGCGATGGTCCGCCTGATCGACCGCACCGACAGGAGCTGGCGGGACTAGCGCCCTGCCTCCCCCGCCTCTGTCCGCTTGCCGCGGACGGAGGCGGATCAGCCCTTGCCGAATCCGCCGCCGCCCGGCGTCTCGATCACGAAGACGTCGCCCGGAGCCATCTGCGCCGATCCGGTCGCGCCCAGCCTCTCGACCCGGCCATCGCCACGCTCGACCCAGTTGCGCCCCAGCCCGCCGGGTGCGCCGCCGTCGAGGCCAAAGGGCGGCACGCTGCGTCGGTTGGCCAGGATGCCGGCGGTCATATCCTCCAGGAAGCGGATGCGGCGCAGCGCGCCATTGCCGCCATGATGCGCGCCCGCGCCGCCCGATCCGGCCCGAATCGAAAATTCCTCCAGCAGCACCGGGAATCGGCTTTCCAATATTTCGGGGTCGGTAAGGCGGCTGTTGGTCATGTGGGTCTGCACCACATCGGCGCCGTCGAAATCTGGCCCGGCGCCCGATCCGCCCGAGATCGTCTCATAATATTGGTGGCGCGCATTGCCGAAGGTGAAATTGTTCATCGTCCCCTGCGCGCCCGCCATCACGCCCAGCGCGCCGAACAAAGCGTCGGTGACGACCTGGCTGGTCTCGACATTGCCGGCGACCACTGCCGCGGGATAAAGCGGCCGCAGCAGCGATCCCTCCGGCACCACCAGAGTCATGGGCTTGAGGCAGCCGTCATTCATCGGCACGGCCTCGTCCACCAGCGTCCGCACGACATAGAGCAGGGCCGCGCGCGCGACCGACAAAGGCGCGTTGAAATTGCCCGGCAGCTGGTCCGACGTGCCGGTGAAATCCACCGTCGCGCCGCGCGCCGCCCGGTCGATCGTCACATTGACGACCACCTCCGCACCATTGTCCATCGCATAACGATAGTGCCCGTCGGGCAGGCGATCGATCAGCCGGCGCACCGCCGCCTCGGCCTGATCCTGCACATGGCCCATATAGGCGGCCACGACATCGGCGCCATAATCGCCGCTGATCCGCTGCAGTTCGGCCGCGCCCTTGGCGCAGGCGGCGATCTGGGCGGACAGGTCGGCGATATTCTGGTCGACATTGCGCGAGGGCCAGCGGCCCGACCCCAGCAGGGCGCGCAGATCACCCTCCAGGAAGCGGCCCTGATCCACCACCAGCACATTATCGAGGACGATGCCCTCTTCCTCGATGCTGCGACTGTCGGGCGGCATGGAGCCGGGCGAGATGCCGCCAATATCGGCATGATGGCCACGCGCCGCGACATAGAAGGCGGGCGCGTGCGCCGCCCCGTCGACGAACACCGGCATCACCACCGTCACGTCGGGCAGGTGGGTGCCGCCATCATAGGGCGCGTTGAGCGCATAGACGTCGCCCGGCAGCATGCCGCGCCCGTCGATCGCCCGGCCATCGGCGCCGATCCCGCGCCGGCGCATGACCGCGCGGATGCTTTCCCCCATGCTGCCGAGGTGAACCGGCATGTGCGGCGCATTGGCGACCAGATTGCCCGCCGCGTCGAACAGGGCGCAGGAGAAATCCAGCCGCTCGCGAATATTGACCGAGGAGGCGCTGTGCTGGAGCGCGGCGCCCATTTCCTCGGCGATCGCCATGAACAGGCCGCCCATCACCTCCAGCCGGACCGGATCGACGGCGGTGCCGTCATCGGCCGCGGGCGCCGGGCGCGGCGCATGACGGGTCAGCACCAGATTGCCGATCGCATCGAGCCGCGCGCGCCAGCCCGGCTCGACCACCGTGGTCGACACCGGGTCGCTGATCAGTGCCGGGCCATCGACGATGCTGTCCAGCGTCAGTCCCGCCCGGTCAAACACCGGTGCCTGCGCGCCCGCCAGCATCACCTGCGCCAGCGGCACGGCCTTCTGGGTCGCGATGGTCGCCACCTTGCCCATATCCTCGGCGGTCGGCGCGATCGCCTCGACCCGCACCATGTCGACCAATATGGTGCCGGTGCCGCCATAGCCGAAACGCGCCTGATATTGCGCCTCGAAATCGGCCAGCATCGCCGCCCGATCGCCCAGCATCACGTCGAACAGGCTGTCGGTGCCATCATAGCGCAGCCGCAGCACCGTCTCGCTCCGCTCCGCCTCCGGCAGGTCGGCGCGCGCCTGCTCCGCCAGCTCGGCGATCGCCGCCGTCAGCGCGTCGGCGCCCGCATCGTCCAGCGGCAGTGCCAGCGTCCGCTCGCGCACCGCGCGCCGGTCGGCCAGGCCCATGCCATAGGCGGACAGGACGCCGCCCAGCGGATGGATCATCACCCGGTCCATACCCAATGCGTCGGCGACCAGACAGGCATGCTGCCCGCCCGCCCCGCCGAAACTCGCCAGCGTATAGCGCGCCACATCATGGCCGCGCGCGACCGAGATGCGCTTGATCGCATTGGCCATGCTGGCGACGGCGACGGCGATGAAGCCCTGCGCCGCCTCCTGCGCGGTCATCACCCGGCCGGTCTGCGCCTCCACCTGCGCACAAATGTCAGCAAAGCGCGCCTCGACCGCGTCCCGGTCAAGCGGCTGGTCGCCCTTGGGGCCGAACAGGCTGGGGAAGAAATCGGGCTGCACCTTGCCCAGCATGACATTGCAATCGGTGATGGTCAGCGGCCCGCCGCGCCGGTAGCAGGCCGGCCCCGGCACCGCGCCGGCCGATTCCGGGCCGACGCGAAAACGCCCGTCGACCACCGAACAGATGGAGCCGCCGCCCGCCGCGATGGTGTGGATGCGCATCATCGGCGCGCGCAGCCGCACGCCCGCCACCCGCGCCTCATTGTCGCGTTCATAGCTGCCGGCATAATGGGACACGTCGGTCGACGTGCCGCCCATGTCGAAACCGATCACCTCGCCAAAGCCCGCCTGCTCGGCGGTGCGGGCCAGGCCGACGATGCCGCCGGCCGGGCCGGACAATACCGCATCCTTGCCGCGGAACAGGTCGCCCCGCGTCAGCCCGCCGTTGGACTGCATGAACAGCATGTCGGCGTCCTCGCCCAGCGCCGCGCCCAGCCCGTCGACATAGGCGCGCAGCACCGGCGAGAGATAGGCGTCGGCCAGCACCGTATCGCCCCGCCCGACCAGCTTGATGAGCGGCGCGACCTCATGACTGACCGAAATCTGGGTAAAGCCGATCTGTCGGGCGATCCGCGCCAGCGCCTGCTCATGGGCGGGATAGCGATAGCCGTGCATCAGCACGATCGCGACCGCGCGCAGCCCGGCATCATAGCCGCGCTGCAACGCCGCCTGCGCCGCCACCTCGTCCAGCGGCGTCAGGATAGTGCCATCCTGCATCAGCCGCTCGTCCATCTCCACGACATCGGCATGAAGCGGCGGCGGCAGGTCGATCCGCCGCGCAAACAGGTCCGGCCGGTCCTGATAGCCGATGCGGATGGCATCGCGGAATCCCTTGGTGATCGCCAGCAATACCGGCTCGCCCTTGCGCTCCAGCAGCGCATTGGTGGCGATGGTCGTGCCGATCCGCAGCGTGCAGGGCGGGATCGGCCCGTCGCCCGCACCGGTCAGCCGCCGGATCGCCTCGACCGCCGCGTCGGCATAGCGCTCGGGGTCGCTCGACAGCAGCTTGGCGGTGTGAAGAACCCCTTGCGGGTCGCGTGCCACCACGTCGGTAAAGGTGCCACCGCGGTCGATCCAGAATTGCCATTGCATGCCCCGCCTGATGGCCGCGCCACAGGCGGTTGGCAAGCCGCTTGGCTCAATGGCCGGTCAGCGGCTCGATCGCCCCGGTCGCCAGCAGCGCGGCGTAACGCTGGTCGAAGTCCGCCGCGATCTGCGCCAGCGTCACCTGTCCCAGCCGGGCGATCAGCATCGCCTCTGCCTCCTGCATCGCGGCCGCCATGGAAGCATTGACCGCCTGTTCGACCAGGCATTGCGGATCGGGATCGGCAGGCCCGATCGAAAAGATGCGCGGCTCGCCAACCGCGCGATAAATGTCGAGGATGCGGATCGCATCGAGCGGCCGGGCCAGGGTCCAGCCACCGCCATGCCCCTTTTCCGAGCGCACATAGCCCGCGTCGCGCAGGCCCGCCATGGTCCGCCGCACCACCACCGGATTGGTGCGCAGCATCTGCGCCGCCAGCTCCGACGTCATCGGGCCGTCCAGCCGATCCATGTGGATCAGGATATGCAGCATTCTCGACAGGCGCGCATCCAGCTGCATCGCAGGCGTCTCCTTTCCCGCCCGCCTATCACGCAACATCATTTGTTGCAAATGCGCGAGGCGCGATTATGTAACTTATCAAGTATCGTGATTCGACGCAGCCATTGAAAGGAAGACCCATGCATGACGTGATCGTGATCGGCGGCAGCTTTGCCGGCCAGTCGGCGGCGATGCAGCTCGCCCGCGCGCGGCAGGATGTGCTGCTGATCGATGCCGGCCTGCCGCGGAACCGCTTTGCCGACGCTGCCCATGGTTTCCTGGGTCAGGATGGCCGCACACCCCGCGCCATCATCCGCGATGCCGCGCGCCAGTTGCTGGCCTATCCCACCGCCCGGATGCTGGCCGGCGAAGTGCGCCATGCCACGCAGGCCAGCGACGGCTTCGCCCTGACCCTGGCCAGTGGCGAAACCCGACTGGCCCGGCGACTGATATTGGCGACCGGCGTGAGCGACGAGCTGCCGCCGATCCCCGGCATGGCCGAACGCTGGGGCGAGACGGTGCTGCACTGTCCCTATTGCCATGGCTATGAAGTGCGCGACCATCCTCTGGGCATCATCGCCAACCACCCGATGTCCGCGCATCAGGCCGCGCTGATCCCCGACTGGGGGCCATCCACCTATTTCACCCAGGGCCAATATGAGCCGGACGATGCCGACCGCGCCCGGCTGGAAGCGCGCGGCGTCGCGATCGAGCGGGTGCCCGTCGTCGCGCTGATCGGCGACGCGCCCGCGCTGAGCGCCGTGCAACTGGCCGACGGCCGGACGATCGAAGTATCGGCCCTCTTCACCGCCCCGAGAACCCGGCTCAGCAGCGATGTCGCGGTCCAGCTCGGCTGCGCGCTGGAGGATGGCCCGACCGGCCCCTTCATCAGCATCGACAATTGGGGCCTGACCTCGGTGCCCGGCGTCTATGCCGCCGGCGACGCCACCTCCCCCATGCACAATGCGACCTTTGCATCCGCATCCGGGGTCAAGGCCGGGGTCGGCGCGCACCAGTCGCTGGTCTTCGCCTGACGGGCGGGGACGGAGGGGCCTGGACGGCGGCGCGCTATTTCCAGAAGCCCGCCAGCTTGCGCACCGATGCCTCGGCAGCTTCGCGATCGGGCGTCTCGGTGGCGTCGCCATAGCCGAACCAGTCGTCCTCCCCGACCTCCTGCACCACGATGCCGTCGCGCCGGGCCAGCATCGCCAGCTTGTCATGATAGACGCCATAGGTGGCGCCGGCCTGCGGGATCAGCCAGGCGATCTGGCCGCGCACCGGCACGATGCTCTCGTCCCGCCACAAAGCCCGCGCGCCATAGCCGGTGCAGTTGATGACCGTCTTCTGCTTCAGCCGCGTCACGTCCTGGGGTTCGTGCAATTCCATCGGCACGATCCGGCCGCCGCCGATCAGGAAATCATTGGTCAGCTGATGGGCAAGGTCGGCGACATTGAAGGTCAGCGAACTGCTGCGCCGGGCCCGCTCGGTGCGGAAGGGATGGGTGCCCGGCGCCAGCTCGACCGATCGCGGCATGATGTCATGCAGCCGGTCTTCCAGACGGATGAAGCGATCGGGCCGCTCCGGCGTCACCCTCTCGACGGCGGGCGCCACGGCCGGACTGTCCGACAGCATGTAACGGTCGGTCCATTCCACCGGATCGCCCGGCAGGCCGAGCAGCCCCTGATAGAAAGCGAAGGATCGCCGCGCCATCGCCTCCCAGCGATCGCCAAAGCCGGCATCGACGCCGCCCTCCATCGCGATCCGTGAATCGGGCGACCAGGTGCCGGTCGCCCGCGCCGATCTTACGTCGGGGAACTGCTCCCTGGCATAGATCGTCACCTTCGCCCCGGCGCGCTGGGCGGTGAGCGCAGTGGTGAGGCCGATCGCGCCGGCACCGATCACGGCAATATCCGTCATCCCCTCCGCCAGCGCCATGCCGACCGCGATCTCGGCCGATCCCCAGGACAGCGACCAGCCGCTGCCGCCATGGCCATAATGATGGACGACCCGCTTGCGCCCCACCTCTTCCACCGCGATGCGCGGCCCGGCGGCGCGGAAGGGCCGCAGGCAGACGGTGATGCGGAAGATGCGATCGGGCGTCGCGCGGATCGGCTCCAGCCCGGCCAGCGGATCGAACAGGCTGGCCGCTTCGGCCCCCGCCGCCAGCGACAGGGCGCCCAGCCCGCTCAGGCCCCGCGCCAGAAAATCGCGTCTGTCCATCATCCCGCCCCCTATCTGCCGACCGGTTCAACGAAGTGCCCGGACATAACCGCAACGACCCGTCGCATGACAGACACAATCGGGTTGCCCCACCGTTGTTAATTGCCCATTAAGACCAGATGAATGCGCTCCGCCCCGAACGATCCATCGTCGTTCTGCTGCTCGCGCTTGCCACCGTCATCGTTGCGGTGAGCGGCACCATCTGGCTCTATCGCAGCCAGCAAGCCGAGATCGGCTGGGTCAACCACACGCTGCGCGTCGAGAACCGCCTGTCGGTGATCCTGTCGCGGGTGCAGGCCGCCGAAAGCGCCCAGCGCGGCTATATGCTGACCCGGCAGGATCCCTTCCTGGGGCCGTTCGACACGTTCAAGACGGACTGGCCGCGCGAGATCGCGCAATTGCGCGCCGACGTGCAGGACAATGCGGATCAGGCTGCAGCCGTCGATGCGCTGGGGCGGATGCTCGACCAGCGACTGACCCTGCTGGAGGGCGGCATCGAACTGCGCCGGCGCGGCCTGCCGGTCGATCCCAACGCCTTCGCCCCCGGCCTGATGGCGATGGCGACGATTCACACCCATATCGCCGGGATGAAGGCGCGCGAGGAGCAGCTGCTGCGCCTGCGCAGTGCCGAGGCCAACCGCCTGACCACCATGGTGACGGCCAGCCTGGCGGTCAGCGGCGCGCTGGTCATCATCCTGGGCCTGCTGGCGCTGCGCAACGCCCGCCGCCGCATGGTGGAGGCGATCGCCGCCAAGCGCGCACTCGCCGACGCCAATGACCGGCTGGTCAGCGAAGCGGAACAGCGCACGGCGATGGAGGCGCAGGTGCGCCAATTGCAGAAGATGGAATCGATCGGCCAGCTCACCGGCGGCATCGCCCATGACTTCAACAATATGCTCGCGGTCGTCATCGGCTCGCTCGACATGGCGCGGCGGCGCCTGCCCGCCGATATCGATCGGCGCATCAGCAACGGCCTCGACAATGCGACCGAGGGCGCGCAGCGCGCAGCGCAACTGACCGCGCGGCTGCTCGCCTTCTCGCGCCAGCAGCCGCTGGCGCCGCAATCGACCGACGTGAACAAGCTGGTCGGCGGCATGTCGGACATGCTGCGCCGGACGATCGGCGAGCGGGTGCGGGTGGAAAGCGTGCTGGCCGGCGGCCTGTGGCGGGCCAGCATCGATCCCGGCCAGCTGGAAGCGGCGATCCTGAACCTGTGCGTCAATGGCCGCGACGCCATGCCCGATGGTGGCCGGCTGACGGTCGAAACCGGCAATGCCTATCTCGACGATGCCTATGCCGCCGCCCATGCGGAGGTGATCCCCGGCCAATATGTGCTGGTGTCGGTCAGCGACAGCGGCACCGGCATGACGCCCGACGTGGTCGAGCGCGCCTTCGACCCCTTCTTCACCACCAAGGGCGTGGGCAAGGGCACGGGCCTGGGCCTCAGCCAGGTGTTCGGCTTCGTCCGCCAGTCGCACGGCCATGTGAAAATCTATTCCGAACCCGGTCAGGGCAGCACGATCAAAATCTATCTGCCGCGCCATTATGGCGTGCCGGTCGCCGATCCGGTGGCGCCCGCCATCGCCCTCGACCTGCCCCGTGCCCAGGGGGACGAGATCATCCTGGTGGTCGAGGATGAGGACCGGGTGCGCCACATGTCGGTCGATTCCCTGCGCGAACTGGGCTACACCATCGTCCAGGCGGCCGATGGCGAACAGGCGCTGGCCATGCTGGCAATCGAACCGCGGGTCGACCTGCTCTTCACCGACATCGTCATGCCCGGCATCAACGGCCGCATCCTGGCCGACCGCGCCCGTGCCGACCGGCCGGAACTGCGCGTCCTCTACACCACCGGCTATACCCGCAACGCCATCGTCCATAACGGCATGCTCGATCCCGGCGTCGCCTTCCTGGCCAAGCCCTTCACCATGGACCAGCTCGCCGGCAAGGTGCGCCAGGTGCTGGACGAGGAGCCGGCCTGATCTGGATTATGGACAAGGCGGCATCGGGAACGTAACATGAACATATGTCCGCCCTGTCCACCCGTGAAAAGCTCGAAATCCTCGCCGATGCCGCCAAATATGACGCATCCTGCGCCTCGTCGGGCACGACCAAGCGGGATTCGCGCGACGGCAAGGGGATAGGCTCGACCGAAGGCATGGGCATTTGCCATGCCTATGCGCCCGACGGCCGCTGCATCTCGCTGCTGAAAATCCTGCTGACCAACAGCTGCATCTTCGACTGCCATTATTGCATCAACCGCCGGTCGAGCGATGTCCGCCGCGCCCGCTTCACCGCGCGCGAAGTGGTCGACCTCACGCTCAGCTTCTACCGCCGCAACTATATTGAGGGGCTGTTCCTCTCCTCCGGCATCATCCGCTCGTCCGACTATACGATGGAGCAGATGGTCGAGGTCGCCCGCAGCCTGCGCGAGGATCATGATTTTCGCGGCTATATCCATTTGAAGACCATTCCCGACGCCGATCCGGAACTGCTGCGTCAGGCCGGCCTCCATGCCGATCGACTGTCGATCAACGTCGAGCTGCCGACCGAACCCGGCCTCAAGCGGCTGGCGCCGGAAAAGGACGGCCGCCGGATCGAGGGAGCGATGGCGCAGATGCGCAGCCAGATGGACGATATGGGCGACGCCCGCCGCAAATATCGCCACGCCCCTCGCTTTGCCCCGGCGGGCCAGTCGACCCAGATGATCGTCGGTGCCGATGCCGCCGACGATCGCGCCATCATCCAGCGCGCGAGCAGCCTTTATGACCGGCACCGGCTGCGCCGCGTCTATTACAGCGCCTTCTCCCCCATCCCCTCGCCCAGCAGCGTGCTGCCGCTCAAGCGCCCGCCGCTGATGCGCGAACATCGGCTCTACCAGTCGGACTGGATGATGCGCTTCTATGGCTATTCCGCGGCCGAGGTCGCCGCCGCCACCGACCGGGACAGTGGCTGCCTGCCGCTCGACATCGATCCCAAGCTCGCCTGGGCCTTGCAGCATCGCGCCAGCTTCCCGGTCGACGTCAACCATGCGCCGCGCGAAATGCTGCTGCGGGTGCCGGGCCTGGGGGTGAAGGCGGTCGATCGCATCCTGGCCAGTCGCCGCCATCGCCGGCTGCGGCTGGAAGATGTCGCGCGCCTGACCACGTCGATCGTCAAGCTGCGCCCCTTCCTGATCGCCGCCGACTGGCGCCCGGTGCAACTGGCCGACCGAGTCGATCTGTCCGCGCAGTTGCGGCGTCCCGCCGCCCAGCTCGAACTTTTTTAAGGGGAGCCGAGGCAATTTTGCGGTTGATCGCAAGCACGGTTCATGAAACTCTTGTAACACGATCAGCAAGGGGATCGGGACTTTGGCGACACTTTTCGACAATCAGGCCATGGAGCGGCAGGGCGCAGGCTTTGCCAAGCGCATCAGCACGCATCTTGCGGCCGCCCTTGTCGTCTTCTGCCTGCTTCAGATCTTCATCGTCGCCAAGATGGGCGGCTCGCTGGTCCTGCACCTTGGCGTCATCATCGCGATCGGCGGTTTCGCCATCGCCGCCCGTGCGCTCGAACATCGCTGGCAGATGCTCGACCATAGCGGCCTGTCCCATGCCGGCCTGCGCCTGCGCTTCCGCCGCGACCTGCTCCAGCTCTGGGGCACCAGCCTGCTGGGCGCGCTGCTCTGGGTGCCGGTCGCGATCATCTTCCACGCGCTGTTCGGCTAAAACGCCGGACCCTTTTTACTGGGCCATCGTTTCCCCCTTCATCGCATGAAGGAGGATTGCCCATGGCCAAGGCCAGCATTTTCGATCGCCTGAAACAGGATCATGATGCCCATCGCCAGCTGTTCGACAAGATGGCGGAGGCGACGCGCGAAAAGGATGACGACCGGCTGGAAAAGCTGTTCGACCAGTTCAAGGTCGAAGTGACGGCCCATGCCGCCGCCGAGGAAGAGACGCTCTACGCCACCATGCTGGCCCAACCCGACCTGCGCGAGGATGCGCAGCACAGCGTGTCCGAGCACAAGGAAATCGACGATTTTCTGGAGGAGCTGGAAGGCCTCAAATTCAACGGCGATGCCTGGCGCCGCACCTTCGACCAGCTGAAGAAGCGCTACCTCCACCATATCGAGGAGGAAGAGGAAGAGATGTTCCCCGACGCCGCCAAGGAACTGAGCGCCGCCGAGGAGGACAAGCTCGCGAAGCTGTTCGCGCGCCGCAAGCCCGCCGAACTGGCCCGTGCCGAGGCGGAGGACTGACCGGACAGCCATGCATCGGGTGACGCTGGCGGGGCCGGATGATTTTGAGGGCTGGCGCGATGCGGCCCGCGCGCTGGCCCTGGCCGCCATTCCCGCCGACGCCATCCTCTGGGACGTTGCGGGCAGCGCCACGCCAGACCTGTTCGGCAGCGACGCGACGCCCCTGCCCCCGGCTCCAGCGGATGCCGCCTTCTCTGTGCCGCGCGCCTTTGTCGAACTGGCGCAAAGCGCAATCCTCCATCGCGACCCCGCCCGCTTCGCCCTGCTCTACAGCCTGTTGCTGGCGGTGCGTGCGGTGCCCGGCCGGATGGAGGATCGCGCCGATCCGCTGCTGCGCCGGGTCGAGGATCTGGCCAAGGCGGTGCGGCGTGATATCCACAAGATGCGCGCCTTCGTCCGCTTCCGCGAACTGGATGAAGGCGACGGCCCGCGCTTCATCGCCTGGTTCGAGCCGGACCATCATATTGTCCGCGCCAATGCCGGCTTCTTCACCCGCCGCTTCGCCTCGATGCGCTGGTCGATCCTGACGCCGGAAGTCAGCATCCATTGGGATGGCGACATATTGACCGAAGGCCCCGGCGCGCAGCGCGGCGACGCCCCGGCCGAAGATCCCGTCGAAAATGTGTGGAAGGGCTATTATGCCGCCATCTTCAACCCGGCCCGGCTGAAGACCGGGGCGATGCTGTCGGAAATGCCGCGCAAATATTGGCGCAACCTGCCCGAAGCTGCCCTTATCCCCGATCTGGTCGCCGGCGCCCAGGCGCGCGAGGCGGCGATGATCGCCACTGCGCCGCGCCCCGCGGCTCGCACCGGCAATAGCCGCGCCGCCTGGCAGGCGCTGCGCAACGAGGCGATGGCCTGCACCCGCTGCCCGCTGCACGGGCCGGCCACGCAGACCGTGTTCGGCGAAGGTCCGCTCGACGCATCTTTGCTCTTCATCGGCGAACAGCCGGGCGATCAGGAGGATCTGGCCGGCCGCCCCTTTGTCGGCCCCGCCGGGCAATTGTTCGACGCAGCGCTGGCCGAGGCCGGCGTGGATCGGGCACGCGCCTATGTCACCAACGCCGTCAAGCATTTCAAATATGAACAGCGCGGCAAGCGCCGCCTGCACCAGACGCCCGACGTGCCCGAGATCAAGGCCTGTCGCTGGTGGCTGGAACAGGAACTGGACCTGATCCGCCCGCGCCTCATCGTCGCTTTGGGCGCTACCGCCGCCCGTGCCCTGCTGGGCAAGCCGGTGACGATCAGCCAGATGCGCGGTCGCCCGATCCCACTCGACGACGGCGCAGAAGCCTGGATCACCGTCCATCCCAGCTATCTGCTGCGCCTGCCCGACCCCGATCGTCAGGCGCAGGAACAGGCCCGCTTCGTCGCCGATCTGCGGATGGTCGGCGAACGGCTCCACGCCCTCGCCTGATATAAATTCGTTGACGGCCGACCCGCTGCGCGCGACGCTGCCGCCATCAAATTAAACAGGGGGTTACATGATCTGGGGGAAGGCAGCGGCGCTGGCCGCATGCAGCATGGCGGCGCTGGTCGCGGTGTCGGCGCCGGCCGTAAAGGCCAAGGATGTCGTGGTCCATGCCGGACGGATGATCGACGGCACCGGCGCCGCCGCGCGCGAGAAAGTGTCGATCCTGATCCATGACGATCGCATCGCCGCGATCCAGTCAGGCTTCGTCACACCCGCCGGCGCGGAAGTGATCGACCTGTCAGCCAAGACCGTGCTGCCGGGCCTGATCGACACCCATGACCATATCACCGCCGGCTGGCACAGCGGCGACCCGATCCGCAACGCGGTTACGCGCAGCGCCTATGAGGACGCGATCGAGGCGACCGGCTTCGTGCGCAACACGCTGCTCGCCGGCTTCACCTCGGTCCGCGACTGCGGCGCCGACACCCAGGTGATCGTCGCGCTCAAGAAATCGATCGACGGCGCCGTCATCCCCGGCCCGCGCCTGTGGGTGGCCGGCACGCCGCTCGGCCCGACCGGCGGCCATGGCGACGCGGTCAACGGCCTGCGCGTCGAATTTGCCGACATTCCCCACATCAGCGACAATGTGATCGACAGCCCGGAAGCCGCCCGCATCGCCGTGCGCCGGCTCAAGCGCGAGGGCGCCGACCTCATCAAGATCATGCCGTCGGGCGGGGTCATGTCGATCGGCGATGATCCCAAGCATCAGCTGATGACCGACGAGGAGATCAAGGCGGTGATCGACACCGCCCATAGTCTGGGCATGAAGGTCGCGGCCCATGCCCATGGCAAGGAAGCGATCGACCACACGATTGCGCTGGGTGTCGATTCGATCGAGCATGGCTCCTATGCCGACGCCGGCAGCTACAAGATCTTCAAGCAATATGGCGCCTATCTGGTGCCGACCATGCTGGTGGGCGAGCGCGTCTATCAGCGCGCCAGGGAACATCCCGAACAGCTTAATCCCTCGACCGCCGAAAAGGCGCTGGTGATCGGCCCGTTGCTGCAGAAGAATCTGCGTGACGCCTATGCCGCCGGGGTCAAGATCGCCTTTGGCACCGACACGTTCGGTCTGTCCGACCATGGCGAAAATGCGCAGGAATTCGCGCTGATGGTGCGCGCTGGCATGCCGGCGATGGAGGCGATCAAGGCCGCCACCGCCAATGCCGCCGACCTGCTGGGCAGCACCGATGTCGGCACGCTGCAGGCCGGCCGCTATGCCGACCTGATCGCAGTCGACGGCGATCCGCTGGCCGATGTCCGCCAGCTCGAAAAGGTCGGCTTCGTCATGAAGGGCGGCGCCGTGGTCAAGGCCGACGGCAAGCCCATGATCTGATTCTGATTGGGGCTGGCGTCAGACCAGCCCCAGCCGCGCCAGTTCTTTCAGCATGGCCGGCGGCATCGCTTCCAGATCGTCCGCCTCGCCCCCGCCCAGATCCGGCGGCGCATCCTTGTCCTCCAGATAGCGCCAGCCTTGATGCGCGCGCTTGGGCGCCGTCCGCACCGGGATCAGCCGCGGCGCCAGCCGGATCCAGTAGCGCCCCTGCCCGGTCTCCTGAAATCCCAGGATCGGACTGCGGCCGACCAGCACATGCCCGTGAATCCAGTAGAGCGATCCGCCGTCCATCTCCTCCAGCCGCTTGGGCAGGTAACGGGTGGTCAGGCGCGCCTCGTCCGCATGGCTTTCCAGCCAGGCCTTGAGGGTCGCGGGGCTTTCGCTCTGGAAAGCGATCTTGGTCAGGTGCAGCGGCATTGGCGTCTAGATGGGGCGGAGGTTCAGCCGGTCAATCCCGCCGCCGTCGCCAGCCCCAGAAAAGCGAAGAAGCCCATCGAGTCCGTGATCATGGTGACGAAGATGGAGGATGCCACCGCCGGGTCCAGGTTCATCCGGTCGAACGCCAGCGGCACCGCCGCGCCCGCCAGCCCGGCGGTCACGATATTGGTCATCATCGCCGCGGCAATCACGCCGCCCAGCGCGACATTGTGGAACACCAGCCCCACGCCCAGCCCCAGCACCAGCGCCACGGTGCAGCCGTTGAGCAATGCCACGCGAATTTCGCGCAAGATGGTGCGGCGGGCGTTGGACCCGGTAATCTGGTTGGTGGCCAGCGCGCGCACCGTCACCGCCATGGTCTGGCTGCCGGCATTGCCGCCCACGCCCGCGACGATCGGCATCAGCGTGGCGAGCGCCACCATCTTCTCGATCGTATGCTCGAAAATGCCGATGATGGTCGACGCCACCAGCGCCGTCAGCAAATTGGTCAGCAGCCAGCGCACGCGCGCGCGATAGCTGTCCATCACCGGCTCGTTGATGTCGCCTTCGCCCGCACCCGACAGGCGAAGAATATCCTCGCCCGCTTCCTCGGAAATGATGTGGACGATGTCATCGACCGTGATCATGCCGACCAGCCGGCCGCTGCCATCGACCACCGCGGCGGAAATCAGCGCATATTTCTGGAAGCGCAGCGCCACTTCTTCCTGGTCCATGTCGACCGGGATCAGCGTCTGCTCGCGCTTCATCAGGTCGGCCATGGCGATGCCGCGCGGACAGGTCAGCACCCAGCTCAGCTGACAGGTGCCGATCGGCTTATGCCCTTCGTCGACGACGAAGATTTCCCAGAAATCGCGGGTCAGGTCGCCATTGTCGCGCAGATAGTCGATCACCTGGCCGACCGTCATATGTTCGGGCACCGCGACCAGGTCGCGCTGCATCATGCGGCCGGCGGATTCTTCGGGATAGGACAGCGCGGACTCGATCGCGGCGCGATCCTCCGGCTCCATCGCCTCCAGCACCGCCTGCTGGTCGGCCTCCTCCATGTCCTCGATGATCGCGACGGCGTCGTCGGTATCGAGTTCGGAGGCGAATTCGGCGACCTGCTCGGGCGCCAGCGCGCCGATCAGGTCGTCGCGCACATAATCATTGAGTTCGGACAGAACCTCCGCGCCGACCAGGTCGCCCAGCGCGGCGGCCACTTCGCCACGCTGCTCGGCGGGCGTCAGTTCCAGAAGGTCGGCAATGTCGGCGGGGTGCAGCGGCGAGACCAGCTCGCGCGCATGGTCGATATCGCCTTCGTCCACCGCATCCAGCACGGCGGACAGGAATTCGGGCTTCAGCCGGTCATCCTCGTCCAGGCTCGACTCGGCCTGCTCCACACCGGCCGAGATCAGACTCTCGTCAGCAAGTTCCTCGTGCGGCCGCGGCTCGGCCAAATCGCCACGTTCGGTCATGGCGCGCGCAACTGTCCGGTTCCTGTAACATTTCGATGCTTTCGCCGATGCACAATATAATTGCAATGGGGTTGGACGCGCTTTGGCAACAGATGGGACAGGCTTTGCCAAACAGCCGCTTCCATCCCCATCCCAAGCCTCTATATGAGGCGATCAACGCCTTCCCCAATGAGAGGATCTTTCATGGCCGACGAAACCCTTACCCTTTCCCTCGACAGCGGCGGCGACGTCGTGATCAAGCTGCGCCCCGATCTGGCGCCCGGCCATGTCGAACGCATCACCACCCTTGCCAAGGACGGCTTCTATGACGGCGTGGTCTTCCACCGCGTCATCCCCGGCTTCATGGCGCAGGGCGGCGATCCGACCGGCACCGGCATGGGCGGTTCCAAGCTGCCCGACATCAAGGCCGAATTCAGCCGCGAACCGCATGTCCGCGGCGTGTGCTCGATGGCCCGCGCGATGAACCCGAACAGCGCCAACAGCCAGTTCTTCATCTGCTTCGACGACGCCACCTTCCTCGACGGGCAGTATACCGTCTGGGGCGAAGTCACCTCGGGCATGGAACATGTCGACGCGCTGCCCAAGGGCGAGCCGCCCAAGACGCCGGGCAAGATCGTCAAGGCGACCGTCGCCTAAGCGACATTGTCCTTCCGGCCGCTGCCAGCCCCGCGACGGGACTGGCGGCAGGCCAAGCCCCGACACCGGTGCGGCCCCGCCGCGCCGGTGTCTGCGTTTCCGGGTCAGTGTTTCCGGGCCATGCCGTCGGTCGCGGAAATCAGCTGCGCGGTCTGGGTCGCATTGTCCGCCTCGTCCGCCGGCGGCGCGACATAGGCGCCGATCGATTCGATATGCCAGCGCCGATCCGCCTCGCTCGCGCCCGGCACCGCATCGACCCGGCGCAACACCACCTGGCGCAGCCGATACCAGGGCTTGCCGTTCGCCTTCAGCCGGCCATAGACCTGCACCGGCACCGTCACGAAGCTCGATCCGGCCGCGCCCTCGATCTCGGCCGGGCTGCCGATATTGGCATGAATCTCGCTGAAGCCACGGAAGCGCGCGGCGAAATGCGCATCATCCTGCGCGCCGATCGCGCTCTTGTCGTTCCACAGATCCTGCGCGTCGCTGAAGCGCTTTTCCTCCAGCAAGCCATAATAGCCCTGCACCACCTGCGCCGCGCCCTGCGCGCTGTCGGGGTCGATCGCGCCTTCCTCGGCCGGTGCCGGTTCGACCGGCAGGCCGCCGGGCGTGCCAGGCGCCGGCGGCGCCAGCGGCTCCATCAGCGCCTGCGCCTCGGCGCGGACATTATTCTCGACCTGGCTGGCATTGGCGCCATTGGCCAGATTGTCGATCGCGCTTTCCTCGCGCCCGTCACAGGCGGCCAGACTCACCAGGCCCAGCAACAACGCGGCGCCAGCCATCCCCCTCATGCCAGCCATCCCCCTCATGAACGTCTCCCGCATTATTGGGGCCGGGTCCGAACCGGATCGCGCCCACTGCCTCTTGTCCCGGCGTCCGACCGCATGCGCGGTGCCGGACGGGCGCTGCCGCCCATGTCGCGCGGCGGGCGGCTCGCCTGGGGCGGGCGCTGGCCGGGCTGCGGCACATAGCGCTGGTCGCCGCCGCTGGCGCCGGGACGGCTCCAATTGCCATCATTGGGCCGACCGTCACCGCCATTCCAGCCGGGGCGACCGCCAGGGCGTCCGTCGCCCGGCCGATTGCCATCGGGGCGCCCGTCACCCGGACGATCCCAGCCCGGCCGACCATCGCCCGGACGTCCGTCACCAGGTCGCCCATAACCGGGCCTGCCGTCACCGGGCCGACCATTGCCCGGCCGGTCCTTGCGACGCGCTTCCCAATAGCGGCGCTGGCTGTCATTCCAGCGATGCCGCGCACCGGCGCGGTCATAGACATAATAGCCGCGTCCCGGATAATAAAAGTCATTGTACCAGCCGCCATAGCCGCCCGGCGCATAGCCATAAGGGCCATAATAGCCGTCGCCATAATAGCCGCCACCGCCATAATAGCCGGTGCCGACGCTCACGCCGCCATAACCATAGCCGTCATCATAGGCGCAGCCCCCCAGGGCCATCGCGCTTGCGAGACCAAGCGCAGCCAGGAATCGTGATCCGGTCCGCGTCATTGCCTGTCTCCTCATATGCTTCATGACCCCGGTTAACGCCGCGCGGTTGAATTGGTGGTGAATGAAAAGCGGTTCAAGATCGGGCATTTATCTGCGGTTCAGAAAAGGCGACTTTCGTTCATCCCCCTGACAGAAACCGTGTCGTTTCCAACACATAATCATGGCCCGGGCAATATTTCGCATTTCGTTCAGGAAACCTTCCGCCGGCCCCGACCATTGATGCCCCATGTCCTCGCAGACGCTTGCAGCGCACGGGACATGCCGGCGGGTCCACACCCCGGCCCAATTTCAGAAACAGATAAAGGGTCACCCCCATGAAGACACTGCTTTTCACGGCAGTTGCTGCCGCCACCCTGTTGCCTGCCGCCGCCATGGCGCAGGAAGACAGCAGCTCCACCCGCCGCATCGAACCCTATGTCGGCGTGATGGCGGGCGTGCATAATTATGACAGCGAGACCAGCAAGGAGGGCATTCCGCCCGTCGGCTACAAGGGCCGCATGGTCGAAGGCGTCGCGGGCGTGAACTATAATGTTGCCGGCCCGCTCGTGCTCGGCGTCGAAGGCACCGTGTCCAAGGGCGTCAGCGGCGACATCGACTGGGAATATGGCGCGGCCGGCCGCGTCGGCGTGAAGGCCGGCAAGGACAGCATGTTCTTCGGCAAGGTCGGCTATCAGTGGACCAATTTCGACGCGCTGGGCAAGGATAGCCGCGACTATCATGGCATGACCTATGGTGCGGGCCTGGAACTGTCGCCCGCCGACCTTGGCAGCTCGGCCGAGCGCAGCAATGTCCGCCTGCGCGTCCAGGCCGACACGACCGGCAATTTCCATTCGATCCGCCCGATGGCCGGCGTCGTCGTCAAATATTGATCGCATGAACGGGTGGGCCGGTCATTGATCGGCCCGCCCGCCCAGCCTTCATCCCTTTCCATAAAGGGATCTGGGGTGCGGGACGGCCATGGACTGCGGCCGTCCCGCATTCGCCTGTTCCAATATAGTTGACTGCGTCAACAATTCATGCTGAAGCGTCGGCATGGAACAGGCGATCGCAACCATCCGCACCTTCAACCGCTTCTTCACCCGCCATGTGGGGGCGATCGACGCGCGCTTCCTCGACAGCGACGCCAACCTGCCGGAGGCGCGGCTGCTGTTCGAAATCGCCCGGCTGGAACCGGTGCTGGCCAGCACGCTCCAGGCCGAACTGGACCTGGATCGCGGCTATTTGAGCCGCATGATCGCCCGTTTCGAGAAGAAGGATTGGATCGTCCGCGACCAGGAAGCCGCCGACGCCCGCGCCCGCCCGATCCGCCTCACCACCGCCGGCCGCGCCGCCTTCGACCAGATCGACAGCCGCCAGCGCGCCGTCGTCGCCCAGGATCTGGACCGGCTCGACAGCGTCGAGCAGCAGGATCTGCTCCAGGCGCTCACCCGCGCGCGGCTGTTGCTCGATCCCGCCAGCGGCGGCCCCTTCACCATCCGCCCCTTCCGCACCGGCGAGGTCAGCCAGGTCGTCACCCGCCAGTCGATCCTCTACGCCGCCAGCCATGGCTGGGGCCGGCCGCTCGAAACGCTGGAGACCGAAACCGTCGCCGCCTTCCTGCGCGACTTCAAGCCGGACCGCGAACAATGCTGGATCGCGGAGATCGACGGCGTCATGGCCGGCGCGATATTCCTGACCGACGAGGGCGAGGGCCTCGCCCGGCTGCGCCTGCTCCATGTCGAACCCTTTGCCCGGCGGCGCGGAATCGGCGACGCGCTGGTCGCCACCTGCCTGCAATTCGCCCGCGACAAACATTATCGCGCCGTCACCCTCTGGACGCACAAGATATTGGAACCCGCCCGCCGCATCTATGCCCGGCATGGCTTCGTCTGCGTGTCGAGCGACGTCCACACCGTCTTCGGCGACCCGATCGAGGGCGAGACCTGGCGCGTCGCCCTCCTGCCCTGACCGCGCCTGTCCTACGCAGCAGGGCGATGCTATAAGGGGGATGGACCGGCCGGCCGCTCGCAACATGATTTCCCACAATTGATCGATAAGATCGAAATGTGCGGGAAATGTGCGAAGTTAAGCGCGGCAAATCCTACAGAGCGGGTCGGCCATCCCAACCCGCTCCGTAGCGTTCCAACTCAGCCGCTGTTGCGCAGCGCGGTCGCGATCGCGTTGATCGACAGTTCGATGCCTTCCTTGATCCGGGCATCATCCTCGCCGGCGCGATAGCGCTTGAGCAGTTCGACCTGCAGCAGATTGAGCGGCTCGATATAGGGAAGCCGCAGCCGGATCGACGTCTCGGTCGTCGGGCTCCGTTCCAGCAGGCGCGACTGGCCGGTGGCCGCCAGCAGCCCGTCATGGGTCAGCGACCAGCCCTCGCGGATGCGGCCGAACAGCGTTTCCGCCTTGGCCTGGTCCTCGACCAGCGGCAAATATCGCGCCGCAATGCCCAGGTCCGACTTCGCCAGCACCATCTCCAGATTGGCCAGCGCCGACTGGAGGAAGGACCAATGCTGCGCCATGTCGGCCAGCAGCGCCTTGTCCTCGAACGCGGCGATCGCATGACCGAAACCATACCAGCCCGGCAGCATCACCCGCGCCTGCGCCCAGCTGAACACCCAGGGAATGGCGCGCAGATCCTCGATCGCGGTGCTCTTGGTCCGGCTCGCCGGACGCGACCCGATCTTGAGGCCGGAGATTTCCTGGATCGGGGTGAGCTGGCGGAAGAACTCCTTGAACCCCTCGGTGCCGTAGACCAGATCGCGATAGGCGGTGAAGGCGTTCTTCGACAGCTCGTCCATCGCCGCGGCAAAGCGGGCGGCATCCTTCGCCGACACGCCTTCGGGTTCCAGGCTGGCCAGCAGGGTCGCGCTGGTCATCGCTTCCAGATTGGTCATCGCCACGTCGCGCGTGCCGAACTTGGCCGCGATCACCTCGCCCTGCTCGGTGATGCGGATGCGCCCCTGCACGCTGCCGCGCGGCTGCGCCTGGATCGCCTTGAACGCCGAACCGCCGCCGCGCCCGACCGCGCCACCGCGACCATGGAACAGCTGCATCGCCGCCCCGGCCTCGGCAAATACCGGCTCCAGCGCCTGGCTCGCCTTGTAGAGGCTCCAGGTCGAGGTGATGTAGCCGCCATCCTTGTTGCTGTCGGAATAGCCGATCATCACTTCCTGATGGCCGCGCGCCTGCACCACCCCGGCAATTTCGGGCAGGCCGAAATAGGCGGTCATGATCTTGGGCGCGGCCTCAAGGTCGCCGATCGTCTCGAACAGCGGGATCGACATGATCGCCGCCTTGGCCGGGTCGCCATTTTCCGGCGCGCGCCACAGGCCCGCCTCCTTCAGCAGGATATTGACCTCCAGCATGTCGGACACGCTTTCGGCCTTGGAAATGATATAATGGGTGATGCACTGCGGCCCATAGGTGCGGTGCGCCTCGGCGGCGGCATGGACGATCGCCAGCTCCGACGCCGTTTCCTCGGAATATTCCGAAAAGCGCGTGCCGAGCGGCCGGTTGGTCGCCAGTTCCTTGCGCAGCAGGGCGATGCGGGCAAATTCGTCCAGCCCGGCATAATCCGCCTCGACCCCGGCCACCTTCAGCAGTTCGGCGACCACGCGCTGATGCACATCGCTATTCTGCCGCATGTCGAGCGTGGCGAGATGGAAGCCGAAGGTTTCGACCGCACGGATCAGCCGGCCGAGCGCGCCGCCGGTCGACAGCGCACCATCACCCTCGCTCGCCAGCCCCTGCGCCACGGTGACGAGGTCGCGGCGGAAATCGCCCGGCGCGGCGTAGGGCTCGCCCTTCAGCGCCGACGGGCGCGGCGGGGCCTTGCCGACCAGATGGACATAGGTGGTCGCCAGTCGCGCATAAATGCCCGAAATGGCGCGGCGATAGGGCTCGTCCTGCCGGCTGGGCGATGCGTCGCCGCTCGCCTCCGCCAGCGCCAGCACCGCTTCGGGCACATGGGCGAGTTCGGTCGAGACCGACAGTTCCGCGCCCAGCGCATGGATCGATTCCATATAATAGGCCAGCGCCGCCTCGCAGCCGCGGCCCAGCGCCGATCGCAGCTGCGGCGCCTGGACGAACGGGTTGCCGTCACGGTCGCCGCCGATCCAGTTGCCGACCCGCAGGAAGCTGTGCGGCCGTGCGCCCAGCACCCGTTCCCACCGGCCATAAAGCGCCGGCAGCGTCGGCAGGAAGATGTCGCGGAAATAGGTCAGGACATTGTCGATCTCGTCCTGCACGAACAATTTTTCGCGGCGCAGCGGGCGCGTCTGCCACAGCAGCGCGATCTGGCGGAAAATCGCCTCGTCCAGATTCTCGCCATCATCCGTCTCGGTCCGCCCGGCATCCTTGAGCTGCATCAGGTCTGCGATGCGATTCTTGTGGTCGATCATGCTCTTGCGCCGCACCTCGGTCGGGTGGGCGGTCAGCACCGGCACGATCAGGCTGTGCGACAGCAATTCCAGGACAGCATCCTTGCCGATGCCATGCGATTCGAGCTTGGCCACCGCCGACGCGACATCGGCGCCCGGTTCCGCCGCCACGCCCTGCCGATCCTCGGCCAGATTGGCGAGCATCGAGAACAGCATGAAGCCGCGGGTGAAGTTGAGCGTGTCGTCGAGATTGAGGGCATCGAGGCCCGTATCGGTCAGGTCAGCGCCCTGCAGCCCGCGCGCGCGGTCGACCGAGGCGGAGCGGATATATTCGGTCTGCTTGTAGAGTTTCTCCCCGCCATAGGCCCGAATGACATCGCCCAGCAGGCGTCCCAGATAACGGATGTCGGGATTCTGCGTGATCGCAGGCGCGGATTGGGCGGGGTTTATGCTCTCCATGATGGATCGATGCTGCATCGCAACAATGCGATGGTCAAGATATTACGCGGCCAACGCTGGCAAAGTCGCCAATACGGGTTGCGCGCAGGCCACAGGCTGGGCCAAAGGACGTTCGTGACCGCCAGCATCAGCATAGGAAATGACGGTACGGGCAATCCCGTGCTGGTCGATGTCGAGGAACTGCTTGCCACCCGTCTGCTCGTCCAGGGCAATTCCGGGTCCGGCAAGTCACATCTTCTGCGCCGCCTGCTGGAGGAAAGCGCGCCGATGGTGCAGCAGGTGGTGATCGACCCGGAGGGCGATTTCGTCACCCTGGCCGACGAATATGGCCATGTCGTGATCGATGCCGGCGACTATAATGAGCGCGAGATCGTCAAGATGGCGGCCCGCATCCGCGAACATCGCGCATCGGTGGTGCTGAGCCTCGAGTCGCTGGAACTGGAAGCGCAGATGCGCTGCGCCGCGACCTTCCTGTCGACCCTGTTCGATGCGCCGCGCGACCATTGGTATCCCGCGCTGGTGGTGGTGGACGAGGCGCAGATGTTCGCCCCGGTCGCCGCCGGCGACGTGTCGGACGAAGCCCGGCGCCTGTCCCTCGCCGCCATGACCAACCTGATGTGTCGTGGCCGCAAGCGCGGCCTGGCCGGCGTCATCGCCACCCAGCGCCTCGCCAAGCTCGCCAAGAATGTCGCGGCCGAAGCCTCCAACTTCCTGATGGGCCGCACCTTCCTGGACATCGACATGGCGCGCGCCGCCGACCTGCTGGGCATGGAACGGCGCCAGGCGGAGCAGATCCGCGATCTGGAGCGTGGCCGTTTCCTGGGGCTTGGGCCCGCGATCGCCCGCCGCCCGGTGGCGGTGAAGATCGGTGCGGTGAAGACCGGCACGCGCGGCGGCACGCACAAGCTGATGCCGCCGCCGATCACCACCGGCGAGGATTTTCAGGAATTGCTGTTCGCGCGGGTCGAGGAAGAATCGATGCCGCCGCCC